>NZ_JBEQZJ010000002.1:0-125138 GCF_045223415.1 Hoskinsella mucinilytica
TTTGACAGTTTAATTTCCAAATGGTGGTCCCGGTCGGAATTGAACCAACGACACACGGATTTTCAGTCCGTTGCTCTACCGACTGAGCTACGGGACCACTTGGTTGCGGGGGAAGGATTTGAACCAACGACCTCCGGGTTATGAGCCCGACGAGCTACCAGGCTGCTCTACCCCGCGATAACTAAGCAATTCTTTTTTTACGCCTTAAACCTTTTGGCGGAGGAACTGGGATTCGAACCCAGGCGCCAGTTTCCCGACCTACCGGTTTTCAAGACCGGACCCTTCAACCACTTGGGTATTCCTCCAATTTGTTTTTTAAATTGGTGGACCCTGTAGGACTCGAACCTACGACCCACCGGTTATGAGCCGGATGCTCTGACCAACTGAGCTAAGGGTCCAATTTAGTCAATTGGTGGCGGGGGCGAGACTCGAACTCGCGACCTTCCGGGTATGAACCGGATGCTCTAGCCAACTAAGCTACCCAGCCAAAAATATCATGGTCGGGATGACAGGATTTGAACCTGCGACCCCTTGATCCCAAATCAAGTGCACTACCAAGCTGTGCTACATCCCGATATTTTAATGGCGCGCCCAGTAGGAATCGAACCCGCAACCTTTTGATCCGTAGTCAAACGCTCTATCCAGTTGAGCTATGGGCGCATTATTTTGTTTCACACCTTTGCCTTAGTGCCCTAATATAATACCAAATTAATTTAACTAATGCAACCCTTTTTTTTATTTTTTTTCATTTTTTTGTGATTTATTTATTTCACCTATAAAAAGCAACAAGAGCGCTAACCTACACGCTCCTGTTCGATCTTCTTATCTTTTGTTGCTTTGATAACTTTTTGTCTCGAGAATTCTTCTCTTTCCTTTTCTTCCAGTGCATCACTGATAAATTTTATATTATCTTCGAAACCTGGAATTACGATGTTTTTCAGCGCATTGGCACGCTTCTGTGCTTTACGTATCGCATTCGCTAAACGATAAACACTATTCTCGACCTCAGCCAAAATCACAGTCATTTCTTTGACCTTATAAAAACACTTATATGCATAATCTAATTTTGAATTAGCGTGCTCGAGTCCATAAGTCAATTCAAAAGGCTGTTTATCATAATGAATTTTAGGTATTTCTACACCCATGACACTTCGATAACTTACATGTACACCTGTATCCACAGGTACAGCCTCTACTAAGTCACTGATAACCCCTAATGACATATTTGCTTGTTGTAGGGCATAATAAGCTTTTTGATACGTGATCGTAATTTCATCACGCAAAAGCTTAACGCTATCTAATAAGCCCATCATTTCTCTTGTTAAGATATTACGCTTACGATCCATTAATTCATAGCCCATATGTGCTAAATCATTGGATTTCTTTGTAGCAATCAGATTTCCTTTTGTTGGAAAGACCTGTTTATTCGCCATAACTATTCACCTGGCTTTGCTAATTCTTTAATGATTGGACCAGTTTTAAGCTGAAAACGTTGAATTGCACGCTCATGATTATAGAATTGATCCAATACTTCATTATCCACACGATCCAGTTCCCCACGTGGTAAGACACTGAGTAAATCCCATCCTAAATCAAGCGTTTCTTCTATGCTTCTATTTACATCCATTCCTTGATTTAGAAAATGTTCCTCAAATAGCGTACCAAAAGACATGTATTGTTTATCTACATCACTCAATTCGTCTTCACCAATAACACTAGCAAGACTTCTTGCATCTTGAACCTTTGCATAAGCAGCAAATAACTGATTGCTGACATCAGAATGATCTTTCCTTGTATAGCCTTCACCAATACCATCTTTCATTAGACGAGATAATGAAGGTAATACTCCAACAGGAGGATAAACTCCCATTTGATTTAAATTTCGGTCTAAGACAATTTGTCCTTCTGTAATGTAACCAGTAAGGTCTGGAATTGGATGTGTGATGTCATCATTTGGCATCGTCAAAATTGGAATTTGGGTAACTGAACCACCAGCACCTTTTACGATACCGGCTCTTTCATATAAGGAAGCAAGGTCAGAATATAAGTACCCTGGATATCCTTTACGTCCTGGAATTTCACCTTTACTACTAGAAAATTCACGAAGTGCCTCACAATAAGATGTAATATCTGTCAGAATTACCAAAACATGCATATCATGTTCATATGCAAGATATTCTGCTGCGGTTAGTGCACATCGTGGTGTCAGTGTACGTTCAATAATTGGATCATTGGATAAATTGACGAACATTACAACCTTTTCCATTACTCCCGCTTCTTCGAAAGAACGTTTGAAATAATCTGCAACGTCATTTTTAACACCCATCGCTGCAAATACGATACAAAAATTCTTGCCATCTCCATCAGAAATTTTAGCTTGCTTTACCAATTGCACTGCAAGGTCATTATGTGGCATACCTGATCCTGAGAAAATAGGAAGCTTTTGTCCTCGAATCAAAGTAGTTAAGGCATCAATACTGGAAATGCCTGTATTGATATAGTTTCGTGGATAAACACGAGAAACAGGGTTCAACGGTTGTCCATTGATATCTGCACTCTTCTCTGCATAAATTTCTCCCAATCCATCAATTGGTCTTCCACTTCCGTTAAAAACACGACCAAGTAGTTCCTTTGATAAAGGGAGCTCCATTGGTTTTCCCGTGAATTTGGTCTTTGTATTTCTTAAACTCAATCCATTGGTACCTTCGAATACCTGAATCGCTGCACGTTTTCCGTCCAACTGTACCACTCTTCCCAAACGAGTAGAACCATCACCACATTTGATTTCTACCATTTCCTCATAGCTGGCGTTTTCTACGTTGTCCAGGAAAATCAAAGGCCCATTGATTTCACTCAATCCTAAATATTGAAGACTCATAAGCACTCCTCCTTTTTACGCATTCAAACTTTCATTTACAGCTTTATCGATCATTGGCATATAATCATCAAGCAGTTCAATATGATCGTTTGGCACATCATATTTCATTTTTGTGACTGTCTCAAAGATACCTGATGCTATAATTTCTGTTAAAGATTTTCCATCCAAAACAATTTCTTTGCATCGTTTATATAAATATAGAATAACATCCATCATTTTCAGCTGTTTTTCCAGTGGTACATACGTATCGTCTTTGTGGAACGCATTCTGTTGCAAATAGCCCACTCGAATCACTTTACAAATCTCGATGACCAATTTTTGATCTTCTGGTAGCACATCGCTACCTATTAATTTTACAATTTCCATTAATTTAGCTTCTTCAGCAAGCAGACTCATAATCTCTTGACGATTGCGTAAAAAACGCATATCTACATTCTTGTTATACCATTTAGAAAGGTCACCGACATATTCAGAATAGCTCTCAGTCCAATTGATGGCAAAGTAATGTCTTGCATAGGCAAGTGATTTATCTAGGGCCCAAAAACATCTTACAAATCGTTTGGTGTTCTGCGTAACTGGTTCAGAAAAATCATTTCCTTGTGGGGAAACTGCGCCAATAATGGAAACACTTCCTTCTTGATCATTCAATGTCTTCATATAGCCTGCTCGTTCATAAAATTGTGAAATACGTGATGGAAGGTATGCAGGGAATCCTTCTTCTGCCGGCATCTCTTCCAAACGTCCACTAATTTCACGAAGTGCCTCGGCCCAACGTGATGTAGAGTCTGCCATGATTGCCACATGATATCCCATATCTCGATAGTATTCAGCTAAAGTAAGTCCTGTATATATGCTTGCTTCACGTGCCGCAACCGGCATATTTGAGGTATTGGCGATCAATACTGTACGATCCGTCAACGGACGATTACTTTTAGGGTCAATTAATTCTGAAAATTCTTCCAGAACCTGTGTCATTTCATTTCCTCGTTCACCACATCCAACATAAACAATGATATCTGCATCGCACCATTTTGCTAACTGATGTTGTGTCATTGTTTTCCCTGTTCCAAATCCTCCGGGTATGGCAGCAGTGCCTCCTTTGGCAATAGGAAAGAGGGTATCAAAAATACGTTGTCCGGTAATCAATGGTACACTGATTGGTAAACGTTGGGCAACTGGTCTTGCTTGTTTGATTGGCCATTTTTGGCAAAGGGTCAAGGTATGAATCACTCCAGTTTCATCTTTTACCTTGATAATTTCATGGTTGATGTTATAGGCTCCATCTTCAACAACCTCTACAACTTCTCCATGTAGTGTTGGTGGAATCATACAGCGATGTTCAATCAAATCTGTTTCAGGAACCGTCGCAAAGATTTGTCCTGGCGTAACTTGATCTTGCACTCTAACTTTTATGCTTACTTGCCAAAGTGCTTCTTCATCAAGTGGAGCAACATTGCTTCCTGTTGCGATAAAGGCACCTGACTCTTTGGCGATTTCTTTTAATGGACGTTCAATTCCATCAAAAATATTTCTTAAAATTCCTGGTCCCAGGGTTACGGAAATAGGACTGCCTGTTGGTTCCACAGGTTCCCCTGGTTTCAAACTCGTTGTGGATTCATATACCTGGATCGTTGTCACATCTTTACTGATGCTGATAACTTCTCCCATCAGTTTTTTGTTTCCAACAAACACTTTTTCCATCATTGAAAAATCTAGCGCATTTTTCACCTTTACGACCGGACCATTAATGGAATAGATTACATTTTCACTCACATTATCACCTCTAGTGCATTCTTATGCATTTGGATTATTTGATAAACAATCCGGAATTCGTATAGAACCAGTCTTTTTGTTCTTCTAGTGCAGTATCAAAGGTTTCATCAACCACAATTCCTAAGCTGATACATTCTAGACGTAGACCACCTAGAATCATATCCTCATCCACTTGCACCTTACACTCTTTTCCATAGGCTTTTTGGATATCATCTGCATAGACCATATCCTCTTTCCTAATACAGAAAACAGCATCCGTAAAAGAACCATCTGCTAACGCACTGGCTTTCTTTTTCAGATAATCACGATATTCATCCTTTTTCGTAAATGCCATAATTTCATCTTTTGCTTGATGAAATACAAGCTCACTATATTCTTTACGTTTTGCCATCAGTTTTCGATTTGTTTCCTCATGCGCTTTACTTAGGCGGATGGCATGTTCGCTTTGAAGTTCTTTTAACTCCTGTTCACGAACGATACCAGCCTCTCTTTGCGCATCAGCTTCTAAACCCTGAAGAGCTTTGTCACGAATATCTGCTATCTCGTCTTCGATCTGCTTGATTTCAATACCGCTCACACGATCGATTTCTTCTTCAAAATATTGTTCAAGCTTCGTTTTTTCATCTAACATAGCAAACACCTCATAGTTTCACACCGATTGCTTCACTTACATAACGGTCTATGGTCTCTCCTATTTTCGCAGAGCCATGACGATCAGGTATTTCCACGATCAATGGTTTCTTTAATTTTAATTTTAATTCAGAAATGACCTCAGGGCAAGTCTGAATTAGCTTGGTAGTCATCAGTATAATAGCGACGTCTTCCATATGCATGGCTTTTTCCAGTTCTTCAAGCACTTCTTGGCGTTCATGAACGACGACACCTTCAATGCCGGCCAACCGCATCCCCATCTGTGTATCAATGTTATCGCTGAGCAGGAAAAATTTCATAAGAAATCCCCTTTCTGATTTTTTATAATTTCATAAAGATGATAAAGATTGAGATCAATAAACCATAAATGGCAACACCTTCACCCAAAGCAACAAAGATCATAGATTTACCAAAGTTCTCTTTATTTTCTGAGAAAGCACCAATGGCAGCAGGAGCAGCAGCAGCTACGGCAATACCAGCACCAAGTGCAGATAAACCAGTAGATAATGCAGCAGCAATAAAGCCTAATCCTTGACCAATAGATCCAGCCATTTTATCAGCTACATCTGCAGTTTCAGCGGCATATGCTTTGGTTGCAGAGAAAAATACGGTTCCTAATACAATAGCGAAGAATAGACAGATATGTGATACGATACGTGTCTTTGCGCTTTTTGCGCTTGTCTTACCTTTAAACACATTGACAAGTGGCAATGAGATCAATACTAATAATACAAGTGGCATCAATAATTCAAATGGACTTAACATAATTTGTTCCTCCTAGTTAATTTAACTCTTTCAAAGATTGAAATGCAATTCCGTTTCCATTAAAGTAACGGGAGAACATTTCATAAAATTCAAGACGAAGTACCTGAATACCTACGATCATACCTTCTAGACACATAACAAGGATGTTTCCGAAAATCCCTACGACAAGTCCTCCGGCATTCCCAACCATGCCCATGATCAGCGTTACTGCCATCATCATACCGGCATGAGATAATACGAACCCACCAACACGTAGGTAGGAAATCGTATTCGTGATATAGGATAGACATACTTCTAATAATTCAAATATACTCTCTACAAAGAATGCTCCAAAGCCTTCTGGGAACATTGCTTTATGAGCCATTTTGTGTTCCAGTGGTTCTTTCATGAAAATCAAAACCAACGGCAGTATCAAACAAATCAGTACAAATGGTATAGAGAAGATATTATGAGAGCTTAATAAGGTATATGCCAATCCCCCTACTAGGGATGCATAGAATACCAGCCCTGCGATTCCGTTTTGTGAAAAACAAAGTTCTCCGATATTTTTGTTTTTGATTTGCAGATAAATATTTACACACATACTGAATATAATGAGGAAAGCACCGATACCAACGGAGAAGACGAGCAGAATTGGAATGAATTCACTTGTCATGACTTCAATTGGTTTTTCACTCATACCAAACAAGGTCTGATACAGTGGATTTAATAGTGTTTCGTTTCCGAAAACGGATCCCCAAATAAAGCCGAAGATCGTTGAGGAAATTCCAATACGGACACCAACCTCTCCTAACTTCATCTTTTTATATTTTGCCGCAAGATATCCTACTAGTATTAAGACTAGTCCTTGCCCTACATCTCCAAACATCATACCGAATAACAGAGAATAGGTTACAGCAACAAATGGTGTAGGATCAATTCCTTCATATTCTGGTGTGCCATACATTTCTACAAACATTGAGAACGGCCTGGCAAACCACCCATTCTTCAGTTTCGTCGGAGGCGCGAGTCGTTTATCACTATGGGCTGGGCGCACTTCGATTTCCACCTCCTTCAGGTCGGAGAATGTCTGTTTCAATTTTGTCACATCATCCTCTACGATAAACCCGGTTATGGAGAATCGCTCACCTAGTCCAACGACATATTTTCTTGCTTCATAGGTGTGATTCAAAAACTCTAATTCTCCTTTGATTTCCGCAAAATGCTCTAAACATTCGTCTTTCAGCTTTGCCAACACTTCATTTACATGTTGTAGCTGTTTATAGTCGTTGTCAATTTCTTCTTGCAACGTTTCTTTGGCACGCTCTGGAGTTCCATGAACAAATTCAGGAATACGAATACGTTCAAAGTAAAGGCTAGAGAAAATGTTATCGACATCTCCTTCATATTTTTCCGTAGTCAAATAGACACACCAACTATAGGTGTCATCCGTGCTAAAGGATTTGAATACAAATGGGCGGTTACGATAATATTGCAGTTTCTCTACACTATCCAAAGGCAGTCGACCAAATCTAATCTTAATGTATTTGCATTCAAATAAATCATCCAAATTCAAATCAATGCTTTCGATATTGCGTACTTGAATCAAGGCATCCTTGTTCTCTTGGATCACTGTTTCTAAATCTTTTTTGACGATTGCACCGTCTAAATATTTCTTATGGATATCATCCACATAGGCTGTGATTTTCGCCAGATCATAATCACGGCTTCTCATTTCTCTTGTAGGCACTTCTAAATCCATATCCAAAGTAACCTCTTTGAAATGTGTCAATACATCAGTAATCGGATTTTCTTCATTTAATGTCGTCAGACCGTGCACAGAATCAACAAATTTACTTGCTGGTTCCGGATGAAAATAATCCAAATCGACAAATTTCAGAAGTACATCATTGAGATATTCATTATCTCCAGTGATGTTGATCAGCTTCATCTTTGCGATTGCCATCACACATTCTCCTTTCTAATAAATCAGCATCTTTGCAATGTCTTCACTATCTACTTGATAACGAACACCCTCAATGATGTTGACGAGATTGTCCAGTTCTAGCTTTTCTAAGTACAAATAGGAAGCATAAACTACTGGAGCACTTTGCGAATAGTATATATTCTTTCTCGCCATGCGATACCGGAATTGATCCATATACCATTCAATATAAACACGTTTGTCATCATCCATTTCCAAATGATACCAGCTTTTTGCTAGTCTATCCATGAACCCTTTTAGATGAGGTTCTGCGAGTAATTCCTCGATTTGTTTCTTGGAAAAATGCACTTGAACATCGATCAAAGAGTCTCGGATGACATCTTCTCGTGATTGGAAATAACGCTTGTAACGATAAATTTTGGTCAGATTAGATAACTCTACATCAATTCCATAAAGCTCCCTTGCTTCTTTCCTAGTTTTACCTTTCATCACCTTATCGATAACTTCAAAAACATGTTCATAATATTTCTTGTTTAGGGCTGTTTCACATGCGGTATATGCGATTTCACCCTCTTTTCCTTTTCCTACTTTGAAAGGAAGCAATACATCATAATACATTGTTTTCTTTAAAACGCTCAGCAATTCATCAAAGGTATGAACATTGCCTAGCCGCATCAGATCATAACTGACATAGCCTTTTAAGAAAACCGGCAGCTCTGCAATCGCATCCTCATACTCTTTGGATATCAGCACACGAATACATTGCAGGATCAGATCAATTTCTATTTGTTGCATATGCAACTGATAGAAGTCCTTCTGCCCCGCTTCAGCATAGCGATACAGCTTCATTGTCTGCCGAAACATGTCCCTTCGCAAAATGTTCTCGAGTTGACCACGATGGATGTTGTTTTCTCTTACATCCTTTAAGGCTTCCCCATATTGAGTTTCATTTTTCAAATAACCAGCAATTTCAGAGACGCTTCGCTTATGCAGCAATTCATTGTAGTCATCTGCACTTAGCTGCTTTCCATGCATGCTTTTGGCTTTTGAAACAATGACACCTGTTGCCATATTCATAAGGGCTCACCTCCTTGATGATACTGCCTTAGGCATCCAGACAATGTGTTACGATTCTGTTGACCCATTCATCTCGATGCTTTTCATAATGCGCTTGCATCTGTTGAAGGGCTTCTTCAAAATCCTTTTCCTCCTGCTTCATAGAAACAGCCAATTCCTTGTCCATTTCAGCTCGCTTTTCGTAAATACAACGCTTGGTTTCTTCTTGATACTTGGCTTTGATTTCTTCTTTCTTTTCCTGTATCTGATCCTGGACGTTGTTTTTCATTTGCTTTTTTGAAGCTACATTGTTTCTTGCTCGTTTATCTGCTTCTACAATTTTTCTAATTAGCTCCTCCAAAAAACGATACCTCCTTTGCCTTACATCAGCAATTCCTGGTTTTGACCATACCAAAACCATGCTAAAAGTATAAACCTTTTATATACACCTTGCAAGTAGAAAAACATACTTTTTATTCCATTTTTTAGTGCAGGCTAATAAATCACAAAAAAAAGCCACGAAACCCTTTAATAAAGGGCTTTCATGACATTTTCATATCTAGATTATAGCCTCGTTTCAGACCGATTTTTAAGCATTGTTTTCACGTTTGGTCTTGCTACCGATGATCTGCTGTGACATCTTCTCTAATTCCTCGGTTTCAGAATACTCATCCACCAATTCGCTCTCTGTATAAACATCAGGATCATTCACACGATCGGCGAACGCAAACTTCAATAGAACCGGTGTTACAACGGTTGTCAATACGACCATAATAATAATTGGCCCAAAGAAATCCGAATTCATCAAACCAACGGCCATTCCCTTGCTAGCAACGATCAATGCGACCTCACCACGGGAAATCATTCCGATTCCGATTCTAAGACTTTGTATATTCTCATAATGACAAATTTTCGCACCTAAGCCGCATCCTAGAATTTTGGTCAAAATGGCAATTACCATCAATAAGACAGAGAAAATCACAATACTGCTTGTCATTTCAGGTAATACTACTTTTAACCCAATGCTGGCAAAAAATACCGGTGATATCAATAAATAAGATAACGTTTCAATACGCATAGTAACATAATTAGCTTTGCTAGTACCACTGATGATAAGTCCCGCAATAAAAGCACCGGTAATATCTGCTACACCAAAGAATTCTTCTGCACAATATGCAAACAGCAAACAGAAGGCAAAAGAGATGATAGAAAATCTTCTTCTTACCTTATCATCACGATCAAACCATTTCTCTATTAACTTTCTAGCCGCAAATCCAATCAGTACACTGCAGATAAAGAAAGCAACGATCTTTAACAATACGATACCTAAATTCACACTGGTATCGGCCATTCCGGTAATAATCGTCAAAGCAACGATTCCTAAGATATCATCAATCAAAGCCGCCCCCAGGATCGCATTTCCACTAGGTGTACTTAGTTTCCCCATTTCTTTCAAGGTTTCCACACTGATACTAACTGATGTAGCTGTCAAAATGACTCCGATAAACATATTCTGTAAGAAGGCATTATCTCCGGTGTTGTAGAAGCTTGCCAAAAAATAACCTGCAAGCAAAGGTACCAACACCCCTATCAAAGCAATCACAAAACTGCTTTTTCCACTTTTTTTCAATTCGCTGATATCCGTTTCCAGACCAGCGGAAAACATCAATACGATGACGCCGATTTCTGCGATCTGATCTGTAAATGCAGATTCATGAACGATATTCAGCACAGCCGGCCCCAGTATGATACCGGCAACAAGTGCTCCAACGACCTGCGGCATTTCAATTTTTCTAGTCAAAAGACCGAACAATTTTGTGCTAAGCAGAATCAAAGCAACATCTAGTAAATAGCTGTAAGATTCCATAACTTCACTCTCTTTCAATCATAGCCCGTATTATTATACAGCGCTTTCTTGATTTTGCAAGTGTTTTTTGTGAAAAAACGCTTACCTTTCACTATTTACCTTTTAAATCCAGCCAATCAATGTTTGGTATCGTAAAAGTTTTATGGTTCACTGCCTGTAAAACACCATCTTCTTCTTGAAAATGAAAGCTAACTTGATAGGCACATAATGCTTGATATTTTCGCTTTCCTTTTTTTGCACCGTATTTGATATCCCCTACCAAAGGATGCTTCAAATATGCCATGACCGCACGAATCTGATGGCTTTTTCCGGTATGTAGATCGACTTCCACTACACTTTCATCTTGTTTTTCCTCTATCACTCGATAACCTGTATCAATTCGCTGATAACCTTCTTTTTCATATGGGATGATATCGGCGATATTATGATCTAATTTTTTATGATACAATATCAAACGATCCTCTTTCTTTTTTAGTTTTCCTTCTACCAAACATAGATATCGTTTGTCTAATTCTCTATTTCGAATCTTTTCATTCATATAGCGAAGGGCTTCACTTGTTTTAGCACATATCACAATGCCTTGTGTATTGCGATCAATTCTATGACAAAGTGCCGGAGCGAAGCTTTGTTCCTGCTCAGGATCATATTCATGTTTCTCGTATAAATAATGTAATAATCGATCCGCAAGATTATCTTGGATCATGGAGGTATCACTATGTGCCAATAAACCAGCAGGTTTATTGACGATCAGTAATTGCGTATCTTCATAGATTACATCCAGTTCGCTTGGAACCTTTAAAAAATGTAAATCATGGCTTGATTCAAAAAACTCTTCCGGAATAAAGCATTGTAACACATCCCCTTCTTGTAATCGCTGGGATATTTCACATCGTTTTCGATTGACTTTGATTTTTTTATTTCTTATATATTTATACATCAGACTTTTGGGCATCTGTTTCATTGTCTTCATAATAAATTTATCCACCCTTTGATCTGCATCATTTTTTTGAATCACGATTTCTCTCATCCTAATCACCTCATACTTACCTCATTCATTATTTCATAAAGCTTGAAAAAAGTATAGCCTTAACTTTATCTTACAAATCTTGCATGTGCTTTGTTTTTTTTGAAAAATCGTTTACAATAAATATACGGAAGGAAGTGTCGCATGTATACCATACAGTTATCGGTACGTAGTTTGGTAGAATCTCTTTATTTAGGAGGAGATCTTGTATCATCATCTCAGTCCACTCAACGTGCCAATCTAGGCTCTCAAATTCATCGTATGTTACAATCACAACAAAAACAAACGTATGCCGCAGAGGTCTATTTGAAAATCACAACAGAATTAGATGACTTTTGTTTTACGATCGATGGAAGAGCAGATGGTATCATTACCACAGAGGAAGGCGTCATCATAGATGAAATCAAGACCACTTATCTTCCTTATGAAGAGATAAGTGAAGATCATTTCGTCCATTTTGCGCAAGCCTATATTTATGCATATATTTATGCAAAACAACATACATTAAAGACCATTTCCATACAATTGACCTATTATCAACTTGAGGATAAAAAAACCAAATGTTTCCTTCATGAGAAACCTTTTCAAGAACTAGAAACTTTTTATATGGATACTTTAAAAGAGTATCTCAAATGGGCGCATTTAAAGCGTTCCATCGAAGAAACAAGCAAATCCTCTTTACAACTGCTCCGTTTTCCTTTTTCTGAATATCGAAAAGGACAAAGACAATTTGCTGTCGGTGTTTATAAAACGATATTAGATAAAGATACCTTATTTGCTCAAGCGCCCACCGGCATCGGAAAAACGATTTCTACTTTATTTCCTTCATTAAAAGCCATCGGTGAAGGAAAATGTGAAAAGATTTTTTATCTATGTGCGAAGACCATCACAGCATCCGTTGCTTATGATACCATTCATCTGCTTTATGAACAAGGTGTTTCTTTTAAAACCGTTGGGATTACCGCTAAGGATAAGATCTGTTTTCTAGAGGAACGAAATTGTGATCCTAAGGTTTGTCCTTATGCCAAAGGATATTTTGATCGTTGTAAGGATGCTCTTTATGAATTGGTATCTGATCATGATTTTATAGAAAAGGAAATCGTCTCATCGATTGCCCAAAAGCATATGGTTTGCCCCTTTGAGTTAAGCTTAGATGCTTCTTTGTATGCGGATGTCATCGTAGGTGATTATAATTATGTATTTGATCCAAGAGTATATCTAAAACGTTTTTTTACCGAAAAGGGTAATTATGTATTCCTTGTGGATGAAGCGCATAATCTGGTAGATCGAGCAAGAGAAATGTATAGCGCCTCTTTGATGAAGTCATCTTTTCAAGAAGCAAAGCGATACATTCCCAAGGAGCGTAAGATATTGCGTCAAAGATTGCAATCGATCATCAAAGTGCTTCAAAAACTTGGCCAAGAATGTGAAAAGCAAGGTGGCTTCATGGCATTTGAGGAAAATCATGAAGAGCTTATATTGGCAGTTGGAGATGTGGTAGAACATTTGGATGCTTATTTTCAAAGTGAGCATGAGGAACAGCACGATGATGAGTTGAAGCAATTATATTTTGATAGTATCAATTATGGAAAAATCGCTGATTTCTATGATGAGGATTTCGTCTTTTTTGTAGCTATGGAGGGCAAGGATTGTATCGTTAAGCAATTTTGTATGAATCCATCCCATCCTCTTCGTGAAATCTTAAAGAAAGGACGTTCTACTGTTTTTTTCAGCGCAACGCTTTCTCCAATTGATTATTATCTATCCTTGCTTGGTGCAGAAGCATCTTGTAAACGATTGTCGCTTCCTTCCCCTTTTCATAAGGAGAACTGTTGTTGTATGATTGCCGACCACATCTCTACTCGTTATCAAGATCGAGTTACTTCCTTGCCTGCCATTACTTCTTTGATCTATGCCGCCACTTCCATAAAAGAGGGCAATTACATCATTTTTGCGCCTAGCTATGCTTATATGCATCAGATCTATGATGCCTTTATCCAAAGCTATCCTAAGGTAAAGACCAGTATACAATCACAAAATATGAGTGAAGCAATGAAACAAGAATTTCTATCTTCTTTTGAGCAAAGTGACGAGCTTCATCTTTATTTCTGTGTCATTGGTGGCATGTTCTCGGAAGGCATTGATCTGAAGCAGGAACGTTTGATCGGTGCCATCATCATCGGTGTCGGGTTAGCACAGCTCAATCCTCAACAAGATTTGATCATGCAACATTTTGATTCAGAAAACCGTATGGGCTTTGCTTATGCTTATCAATTTCCCGGCATGAATAAGGTATTACAATCAGCTGGACGTGTCATACGATCTCATGAGGATAAGGGTATGATCTTATTTGTGGATGAACGTTATACCTCATCTCGATATCTTACCCTATTACCTGCACAATATCGTCATTATCAACGTGTGCATTCCCCTTCTCAAGCAATGCATTTATTAGCCGATTTCTGGAAAGGAGACAACCATGAATAGAAAGAAAACAACTTATGCGATCTTAGCGTTATCCATTCTTTTCTTACTTTACTTCACCTTGCTTACGCTATCTTATGGCTTATTTAACATCGTATTTTCCTGGACCTTCCTTTGTATGGGGATATGCTTATTCGCAATAGGAGCATGGGAACTAAAACACAATAAAACGCTTCTTTCTTATCTACCAAGACTTCCTCGTATCCTGGTTACGATCGTATGTCTTGTATGTTTCGTGTTTTTCTGCATAGTAGAGGGAAATCTTTTATATACCGGAACCCATGTATCAAAGGAACAAGGAAATACCTTGATCGTATTAGGGGCACAACTGAATGGTGATAAGATATCTCGTCTGCTTCGTTATCGGCTTGATGCCGCCTTAGCTTTTCATGAGACCTATCCTAATACAACCATCATTGTAAGTGGTGGTAAAGGAGCAAATGAAAGTGTCAGCGAAGCAAGTGCCATGAAAAATTATCTTGTTGCTCATGGTATCAAAGAATCTATGATCATAGAAGAGGATCAAAGTAGAAATACCGCAGAAAATTTTGCTTTCAGTAAAAAACTATTAAAAAATGACACCCATGTGAGTGTCATTTCAAATGATTTCCATATGTACCGAGCTCGATATCTTTGTGAAGAAAGCGGGTTGACCTGTTCGCTTTATCCGGCAAAAAGTGATATCGATCTAGCTCCTAATTTTTATTTCAGAGAATTCTTCGGCGTCGTCAAAGACCAATACTTAACAAAACTGCATTAACCATTGTTGTGCCTGTTTCATGGTTTCTACCGTTGGGCACCCTGTGTTTTGCAGTTTTTCTATATGCTCATGTCCATCACCGATCAATAAACAATGACATCCCGCATAGGTTGCGACCTCACTGTCATGAACGCTGTCACCGACAAAGATGGTCGTATCTTTATTTAATCGGGCATCCTCTACAAAATCTTTCGCAAGTTGTGCTTTTGAATGTGCATGAATGTTATCCAGGCCTTTGATATCGCTGAAATACGTTGAAATATCATACTGTGCCAATTGTTCATTCAAAAAAGTAAGATCACTGGCACTTAATAAATATTGTCTTACTTCACGATGTTTCAATCGTTCTAATGTTGTTTTAACATCCAAATGTAGATGACAGCTTAAGCTATGGGGCTGATAATATGCCATATAGTCCTTTGCTAATTCAGAAAATGGCGTTTGATCAAAATCAAAGCCTACTTTTTTATAGTATTCCATGACCGGAAATTGGAAATATTTACGATATTCTTCTTTATCTAATACTTGGGGAAGCTGTTGCTTCTTTAATAAACGGTTTAATGCTTCCATGCTGATATCGATATCATCTAAAAGTGTACCGTTCCAATCCCAAATGATCGTTTCGATTTTCATTTGATACCACCTCCGTTATGTTATTATACCATGTCCATGTCAAAATATGACCATGATCTATAGAAACTTTTTATGTACATTCACAGGTGAATAAACTGAGGTCAACCATCCATTGATCAATGCATTGAGTGTTTCTTGATTCATCGCTTGTTTCTCTTGCATTCCAAGACCTAAAAGATAGTGTCCATTGTTTATCAACTGTGCTATTGTTTCTTCATAACGTGAAGTTTCGTCTTGATATAACCAATATGCAGAAACTTGCTTGTTTTGCATATCATACCAGCTTAAAAAATCAATCATTGCTTGTGAGGGTCGATCCTGTGTCGTATGATCCCCTAGTAAAATAAGGTCATAATCTTGCGCATCTGGTATTTCATCTTTTGTGATATCATATGCATACAATTGCATTTTCTTTTTGATCATCGATGTCATTTGTGTAAATTGTGCATGGTTATCCCCGGCGTATAACAATAATATTCGTTTGTTTATGATCTTGCTTGTTTGTTTTATTTCATTCTCTATTGGTTGTGTTAGTTTTATAGTATCTTTGATTGGTACCATGATCATAGAGGATAACAATAGTAATAAACAGTGTAGTTCTTTTATCATGCTTTCACCTCATCTCTTATGATACAGGATAGCAATGGCGAATTTTGTCAACTAACGAAAGGAAAAGGTCCAAAAGGACCTTTTCGCATTTATTCATTTGTGTCGAAATCATCATAATCATATGCACAGGATGATCCTCTGTTTTCATCCTCTTCACGACAACGGCAGTTTCTCATGCACTGGCGATATTGTGCACGACAGCGATCTTCACAGCTTGGGCGTGGACATGGTCTTGGTGGGCATGGTCTTGGTGGACATGGACGGCATCCGTTTCCTTGTTGATTGCCACATCCATTGTTGCATCCACATCCCGGACGATTTGAGCAATCATTGTGATGATTACCGCAACCACATCCTGGACGATATGTGTTTTGACAAGCACAACGTCTACGTGATTGATTGCAACCACATCCCTGATTGACTAAGATACGTTCCCCATTACGACTACAGCTGTTACAAGAGCTGTTATTACAATTACATCTTGAACTATACATGAAATGTTCCTCCTTCGGTTATGAGATTTTTTATCCATCTCAATCCACTATATGCGAGGTTTTTTTACTGCCTTAGGCGTATTACGCTGGTCTTAGGAAAAATGATGGAATGCGTTATGCTTTTTGATAAATCACAACCCCTTCTTTTCTTGTTTCCAACACTTGAATCGCTTTGATCTCTGTAGGTTCCACCTTTAATGGATCGTGATCTAACATTACCATATCCGCAAGTTTCCCCGGTTCCAATGTTCCCTTGATATCTTCTTCAAAGTATTGATATGCCGCATGGATCGTTACTGCCTTCAATGCCTCTAACACATGAATACGTTGATGTGCACCAAGTATAACTCCACCTTTTGTTCTTCGATTCACTGCTACCCAAACAGATTCTAACATATCAGGAAGAATTACCGGAGTATCCTGATGGAAGGTGAATGTCATATGTTTTTGTAAGGCACTATTGGTACAAGAGATATTTTCTGCACGATCTTTACCAAAATTGATCAAATGAACATCTCCCCAATGGTACACATGTGCAACAAAGAAGCTTGGCATAACACCGGTTTCTACCAATTGATCTAGTTGATCGGGACGAAGTGTTTGTGCATGTACCATGACAGGTCTAGTATCTGTATGCTTTTGTTTGCTATGATGAAATCCATTCAGCATTTGTTGACTGGCAGCATCTCCGTTACAGTGTACCAATAATTGACGATGCTCATCCAAAGACTGTTGTACATAGCCATCTACCACTTCATCGGTATAAATCGGATATCCACAATAATCTCCACTATTTTCATATGGCTTGCTCATCCATGCTGTTTTTCCTTGTGGTGATCCATCCAAAAACAGTTTATAGCCACCAATACGGAAATGATTTTGATAAGATGCAAGATCTTTTCGCTCTCTAACCAGTTCACTATCTTCTACGATATCTACATAAGCCACCATATCCAATAACAGTTTGCCATGTTTTCCTAATCGCTCATATATGTTTACATCACTACCATGAGCAAATCCTTCTTGTGCTGTGGTAATACCATAACTTGCATAGATTTTTTGTGCCTCATAGGCATAGTCATCGATATGATCTAGACTCATGATACGCTCTCCTGGTCCACGCATAAAGGCAACTTCTTCAAGATAGCCATTTAAATGTCCTTGATCATCACGTCCATAACTTCCTCCTTTTGGATCCTTGCAATCATCATCTAATTGATAAGCTTCTAATGCAAGTGTATTCAAAACCCCCATATGGAAGGAAGAATGAGCTAAAATCAAAGGATGCTTTCCACTTACTTCATCTAGCTCTTCACGATTGGGATGACGATGCTCTTTTAATGCATTATGATCATAACCAAATCCCATGACCCATTCTCCATCAGGTATTTGTTTTTCCTGAATGTAGTTTGTAATTTGTACTTGAATATCCGCAATAGAAGTGCAGTCCTTCAAAGGAATAAATTTTAAAGTATTCGCAAATTGTAGCATATGAGAATGTGCATCGATAAAGGATGGCATTAAACATGCTCCATTTAAATCCCTTAATACACAGGATTCTTCCATCAAAGGTCTTATTTCTTGTAAGGATCCTGTTGCCTGTATCTTTCCATTGTTTACCAACAGAGCTTCTACATAAAGCTGTTCTTCCTTCATTGTTAAAATATCGCCGTTAAAAAATAATGTTTGCATCATGATCATCTCCTTACTTTGATGCTTCTTCTTTTTTTATCGTATGAATTCCACCTGTACTAAAAATACAAACTAGACATAACAAACCAAGTACATACAATGCATGTTGTGTGGATTGAATTCTTGCCTGTGCATTGATATGAATCAATTCTTGTTGTTCCTCATGACTCATTGGAATATCAGAAAGTGATGCTATAAAAGCTGTATCTGACATAAAGCTTACATTCTTTTGTTCTTCCTGTTCTCTTACCTCATTAGATATCAAGGTATCTGTTTTCATATATTTAGATAAATTGGTATTGATCGTAAAGATCATTACCATACCTAGAACAGCCACACCAATGGCTTGTCCAACATTTCTTGCGGTTGCCTGAATACCACCTGATTGTTGTGCATCTCGCTCATTTACTGCCAAAGCAACAACATTACTTGCCTGTGCACTCAATAAGCCCTGTCCAACACCGGCAATGACCAATCCCAAATACATACCGCTATTGACTCCATGCTCTTGCAAAGATATAGCCATAGGTACAACTGATACAGCCAAGAAAAGATAACCTATCCTCAGAATCGTTTTAGGGTGAATATGAGAAGCATATTTTGGCACGCCCATAGATGCCAAAAACATAGGAGCACCTACACATATCATGGCAACACCTGTTTGCACAGCATTGAAACCACCTACCACTTGTAAATATGGATTCACAAGCATCACCGTACCACCTAAATATAAGAAGACGATAGCACTTGCGAACAAGCCGGCACGTACTTGAGATGATTTCAGGAAGGATGCTGGTATCAAAGCACAACCGTTCTTTTCTTCGATACGCTTTTCCATCATGATCAAAAAGCCTAAAATAATGATACCTAAAACAGCAAGGGGCAAAGATGGTGAAATGCCAAAGATCGTGAATGGTGCTTGAATCGGTGTAATCAATCCCCAAACTGAAATCTTAGAGATACCGATCAAGAACAAAAACAGTCCAAGTGCCGCAACGATCGTTCCTTGCACATCCATTTTTAACTTTTTTTCAGATCTTTCCACATCGGGAATAAAGCTCGATCCGGCCAAGATCACCATAAAATAAACAGCCAATGCTCCAAATGCAATACGAAAGCCAAATGCATCTAATAAAAAGCCTGCAATGATAGGACCGGCTGCCGCAGCGATTCCTGTTGCTGCTCCTATTGCGCCAAATGCAACCACTCGTTGGTTTCCTTGATAAATCCCAGGAATCAAACCAAGCACAGATGGAATCATAAAGCTTGCACCTAATCCTACCAACAATCTACCTCCCCAAGTAAACATTACAACGTTGGTAGAAATCGCCAATACCATTTCTCCGATCATTGCCAGAACTACACCGATCCTAAAATTCTTTTTCCAACCGATGATGATACCTAGCATTCCCCCTGCAACCATAAAGGCACCGGCACATAAAGAATAAACCATATTCGCTAATTGAATATCATTCATACTAGCATGAAGTGCCGCTATCAGATCATTGGTCGCTACACTTAAGACCGCATTGTCTCCTGATGTCCCTATCTGTGTAAACATCAAAACGATCAACGGTAGGTATAGCATTTGTTTCTTATCTTTTAAAACTGCTTCCATGTAAGAACCTCCTCAAAGCTTTTTCTTTTACCATACCCCATTATAATCTTGCCTGTTTCATTGTTAAGTAGCAAAATTACCGTTGTTATGGTAAAATTTTTCCATCAGAAAAGAGGACCCTATCATGAACCAAAGACAGCGAAAACTTTTTCTATTTATGTTAAATCAACCGCATTATCAACCCATACAATCGATATGTGACTTATCAGGATTCAGTGAAAAGACCATACGTAATGATATTAAGACCATCAATGCCTATTTAAAGGAACACCATATCACCTCTTATATTGAAACCAAACGAGGCAACGGTATTCGCATAAAGCTAGAGGAAGATGAAAAAGAGTTTCTACATTATTTTCTTGAATCCAAGGTGTTGGAAATCAAACCGGATTTGGATCGTTTTTATCATGGGATGCTATTGTTACTGTTTTCCAATGAGCTTTATACCATGGATGCTCTTGCGGATGCGCTATATACCAATAGAGTACAGTTAAAAGAGGAGCTTTTATGCTGGGAAAGCATGCTTGATACCTTTGATTTATCCTTATCCAGAAATCATCATCTTCAAATCCTTGGTGAGGAACAACAAATTCGCCTTTTTGTTTTATATTATTTTTATCAAATGGCAGGAAAAGCAATGCCTATCATCGAGCAGACCATCTTACATGAAAATCAAGCCTTTTTCCATAAGATTCTTCACCGATATGAACAATATTTAAAACAACGCTTTACTTCTAATGCCATTCGTCAATTCACGATTTATCTTGGTATCATGGTCATACGCATTCAACATCAACATCCCATTCTTGCTTTACCGCATTCGTCAAAAACATTTCAAACCACCATACAAACGACTTTACAAAATGAGTTTCATATTGAAATCAGTGATGTGGAAATGCAATTTTTAGAGGATATGATTGAAAGCGGAGCACGACAATGGAATCAGGATCTATTACAACAATATCCACTTCTTTCATCCAGTAAACAGCTTACCACAACCTTCTTTCAACATCTAAGCATGCAATA
This sequence comes from Hoskinsella mucinilytica, assembly GCF_045223415.1. Taxonomy (NCBI): domain Bacteria; kingdom Bacillati; phylum Bacillota; class Erysipelotrichia; order Erysipelotrichales; family Erysipelotrichaceae; genus Hoskinsella; species Hoskinsella mucinilytica. The sequence goes on from NZ_JBEQZJ010000002.1 coordinate 21,255, forward strand.
TCCTATGACTTATGAAGAAGAAATGGCAAATTTATTTGCCATCTTACTACAAACGGCCATGATTCGTAAAAAGAATCATATGCGTGTCTTACATATTCAAGATGAAATCGTCAAATATGAATCCATGCCTGCGTTTTTAAGTATCATGCGTATCTTTCATGAAGATAGTGCCCTACAACAACTGGATCTTTATGAAGGAGAATTTTCCCGTTTGACCATGCTTTTATTACCTATATTTGATCAATTAGAACAATGGCATCGTTATCATGTCGGTTTGATCGTCAATTGTTCTTTAGAACTTGCTTATTATGGAAAAAAGCGTATTTCACAAGCCCTTCCGCAAATCGATATTGACTATATTCTAACGGAAGATGATATTGAAACGATCAAAGACAAGGTTGATTTTTTTATCAGCTTTGATTATCTTCCCTATGCGATTCCTTTTGTAGAAATCTCCAGTATGATTCAAGATCAAGACATTCGAAAACTAAAAAGCTATCTCAAAGAACTTCGTTTCAAAGCAGTAAAAAAGCTTGCTCTCCCTATGATAAAAAAGCAGATGAAAGCATCACAAGAGGAAGATATCCTCTATCAATTATATGAAGAATTATGTTCACAAACAGATCAGATTTCATTTGAAACATTTAACATCATGTACAAACGACAATCTTTGATTTTACAAAACAGTCTTGTTTTGATCTTATATGATTCTCGCCTTTCTCAAAACAAAGTAGTATGTTACGAGTTAAAAAAGAAGTGTTATCTAAAGGGCAGAACCATTCTTTCCGTCGTTTTTATCACCTTATCCGATATGTCCTATGATGACTTATGGAATCATACTCTATGGATCAAGCATATGCTCAAGACCCAATTTGCATATACATCTTTATAAAAATCGCACCTCCTCCTAACAATCGCCAATACCGGTAGACTTCTTCTACATAAGGTAGAAGAAAGGAGGTGAAAAAAAACCGTTAACGATAACGGTCATAAATACCTTTTCCCATACCAAAGCTTCCATGTTGTTTCAAGTAAGCCTTCAGCTTTCTTTGTAAGCTCGTATCTTCAGGATAAGCATCTACATTCTCATCTACAAAACCAAAAACTCTTTCTTCTCCTTGATGACTTGTTTCATCTACGGCATAAACAGTAAAGATATCTTGGAATTGGTATAGATTAGAATGAGGGGATACCATGGTTTTTAATGCAGGATGAAGCAGCCAGCTTTCTCCCCAAAATATGGCATGCTCTTTTTGATAGAAATCCATCGCTAAGGCAAAGGAATCCATACAAGCTGATATGTTTAAAGGCTCTCCTTGCGCAACATGAACTTCAATGACGTGTTCCCCACGATACAACTGGTATGAGCTGATATCCTCATGTAGCCTTATTTCCTGAAACGCCAGTCTACCCAGACGAAATACTTCTAGGCAAACATGAAATCTAAGCCAACAGACTTCATCAATTCCCCACTCTTGATAATGTTTTTTACAATGATCGTTCCAAAGCGTGATATCACGAAAGGTATCAATAAATATCTTTTTGCTGATGTTGCGCTTTTGATATTCCTCAAAACATTGTACTGCCAATTCTAAAAACATACGAAGGGAAAACATCCGAAACTGGTTTTGTGCTTTACAATATGCAAGAAATCGAGACGCTTCAAAGCGTAACGCATATGCGGTTTGTTTCATTTCCTCTGTAAAAGGATATTGTATCGCTTGTATCATCGCTTCCTTTTCTAAACCGATCTCATAAGCTAAAGTTTCTATATCCATTAAGATCCCTCCAACATTGCTTGAAACACCTCTAATGTCGTATATCGATTTACACAAAATCTAGGCAAGCGATAAGGATCATCTTTTATGGATGCTTTTTTATTTTCATTAAATCCAAAGGCAAGTTTGGTACCTTTCTGTTTCAATACTTCGATCAGTGTATCATTCGCATGTCCATAAGGGTATGCCAGATATTCACTAGATACCAACTGATTACTTTTTTCAATATCCGCTTCAAGTTGTGCTTTTTTCATTTGATCTATTCGAAAGCCTTTATCCTTATGATGTAGATCATAGGTGTGGGAATAAAACTCCAAACTGCTTGCATTGATATCAGATAAGGAGGCATGTTGGCGTATGGTAGCATCATAAGGACCATGCTCTTTGATACTTGAGGCAATCGCAAATACACTTCCATGAAAGCCATATTTTTCTAAAATGGGTTGAGCATAATGAATGGAGGATAAAAAGCCATCATCAAAGGTGATCACTACACTTTTTTCAGGTAAAGACAGATGTCCCATTCGCCATGCATATACCTCATCTAATGTCAGCGTATGATATCCTTGTTCATAAAGATATTTCATTTCTTCTTCAAAGGTAGATAGCTTTGTGACCCACATATTATGAGGGAAATTTGCCTCTGCTTCTGCATCCGGGGCGATATGATGAAAGCCTAGAATGGGCAACGTAGTTCTTGGTCGTGATTTGCTGTATACTATCTGTATCCCATATAAGAAGAAGATACAAGCAGTCAAATATATATATAGTCTTTTGTGTTTCATATTATTTCATAAACAGCCGAATGATGGCATCCTTTGTTTTCTTATAAGGTGGATATCGAAATGGTAGATCCATCCATTGTGCTTTTTTGACAATGCTTCTTTGATGAGAGAAAGTCAAAAAGGAATCATAACCGTGATAACTTCCCATACCACTTTGTCCTACACCGCCAAATCCCATATGGCTACTGGCAAGATGAATGATCGTATCATTGATACAGCCCCCACCAAAGCTACATTCATTTAGAATCCGTTTTTCTACTTTTGGATTGCTTGTGAATAGATATAAAGCAAGAGGATGCTCTTTTGATTCGATATAATCAATAACATCATCTAATTCATCATAGACCAATATCGGAAGAAGTGGTCCGAAAATTTCTTCTTGCATGATACGAAAATGAGTTTCTACACCATCAATGACAGTAGGTTCTATTTGCCTAGTTTCTTTACAAACTTCACCGCCGATACAAATCGTGCCTTCCTTCATCAAGGAACATAAGCGTTCAAAATGCTTATCATTGATGATACAAGGATAATCGGGATGTTTGATTGGTCGATCACCATAGCCGACCTGTATGGCTTGTTTGAGATAACATAAAAAATCATTTTTTAAGGAACGCTGAATCAATACATAATCCGGTGCCACACACGTTTGACCGGCATTTAAAAATTTACCAAATACAATGCGTTTTGCGGCTAGTTTTAAATCCGCACTTTCTTCTATGATACATGGACTTTTACCACCTAATTCCAAACTTACCGGGGTAAGATAGCGACTTGCTTTTTCCATGACCTGCTTTCCAACCTCGACACCTCCGGTAAAAAAGATATAATCAAAACGTTGTTCTAACAGCTCTGTATTTTCTTTTCTACCACCTTCTACGACCGCAACATAATGCGGTTCAAAACATTCTTCAATGATGATATGAATGATCGAAGAAATGTGCGGTGCATAAGCACTCGGTTTTAAAATCACCGTATTGCCAGCAGCAAGAGCGCCAATAAGTGGCTCCATACAAAGCTGAAAAGGATAATTCCATGGTGCCATAACAAGTACAACTCCATATGGCTGCGGTACACGATAGCTTGTCGCATAAAATTGTGCAAGCGGAGTATGGCAACGTTTTGGTTTGCTCCATTGATCAATATGACGTAACTGAAAGGTCAATTCACTTAACACCATACCGATCTCACTCATATAACTTTCACTTGGTGATTTATGTAAATCCAAATACAGTGCCTGTTCGATATCCTCTACATGTCTTCTGATGGCATCTCGTAAGGTACGTAGCGCCATCTTACGATATCCGACATCTTTGCTAAGATGTCGTTTGTAAAAATTTCGCTGTTGTGAAACCAGTTCCTTTATTTCCATAGGATACACCTCCATAAAACCTCTACCATTAGTATAGCATTATTTATCAAAAACAGGGAATCTTAATCAATGATTACTTCGTGAAAACTTACACAAATTATATTTTTCTAATTACAAATCGCTCAATTTACAGTATAATGAATGCGAGGTGATACACAATGAGTATGAGAGGTATTTACAGTTCTGTTACAGATATTCGTAGAAAGGTTTTTACAGAGATTGCCCGTCTTGCATATGAAAGCGGTGACTATGCGACAAAGATCGAACAATTGCCGTATAAGATATTACCGGGAGAGCGTGCAACGTATCGTGATTCTATTTTTCTAGAAAGAGCGATCGTTGGGGAACGTCTTCGTTTAGGTATCGGACTTCCTTTACGTAGAATGGATGAACATGCCCCATTATCCGATGGTATTGAAGAAAGTGCCATAGCAGAAAAATACTATGATGATCCATTGATCAACATTATCAAATTTGCTTGCAATGCCTGTCCTGATAATCAGGTTGTGGTTACTGATACTTGTCAAGGCTGTCTTGCACATCCTTGTAAAGAAGTATGTCCGAAAGATGCGATTCGTATCGTAAACGGAAAATCATTTATAGATCAAGAAAAATGTATCAAATGTGGACGTTGTAAGGATGTTTGTCCATATGGTGCCATCAATAAACTAGAACGACCTTGTGCGAGAAGCTGTGGGATGGATGCTATCGGTTCCGATGAATTTGGGCGTGCCGAAATTGATTATGACAAGTGTGTATCTTGTGGTATGTGTCTTGTCAATTGTCCATTTGGTGCCATTGTGGATAAAGGACAGATCTTTCAAACAATTCATGCAATGAAGGATGGTAAAGAAGTGATTGCCGCAATAGCTCCTGCCTTTGTAGGTCAATTCGGAGCCGGTGTTACACCGGAAAAAGTAAAAGGTGCCTTAAAAGAGCTTGGATTTGCGGATGTTGTTGAAGTAGCGATTGGCGCTGATTTATGTACGGTAGAAGAAGCGGAAGACTTTTTAAGTAAAGTGCCTGGAGAACAGCCCTTCATGGCAACCAGTTGTTGTCCTGCATGGTCCGTTATGGCAAAAAAACTATTTCCTGATTTCAAACCATATATTTCTATGGCATTGACTCCAATGGTATTAACCGGTCGATTGATCAAGAAAACCAAACCTGATGCAAAGGTCGTTTTCATTGGTCCTTGTGCCGCTAAAAAACTAGAAGCAAGTCGCAAGAGCGTGAGAAGTGATATCGATTTTGTGCTAACCTTTGAAGAGGTTATGGGAATGTTTGAAGCAAAAGGTATTGACCTTGCCCAAGCTGTTGTAGATGATCCATTTGAAGAAGGTACTGCAAATGGACGAGGCTTTGCAATCAGTGGTGGTGTCGCTAATGCAGTGAAACAATGTATCCAAAAAGAACATCCGGATACTGAAGTTTTGATCGATAGCGCAGAAGGTTTGAAAAATTGCCGTACGATGCTGATGATGGCAAAGGCCGGTAAACGTAATGGCTATCTATTAGAAGGAATGGCTTGTCCTGGTGGATGTGTTGCCGGTGCAGGAACCCTTCAACCGGTAATTAAATCAAGCGCATTGGTGAAGAAGTATACCAATGATGCTGAGAAAAAGCTTGCTTTTGAAAGTGATTATTTAGACAATCTTGAACTTATCACAAAAGAATAAACTAAAAAAGCGAATATAGGAGAGAAATGTCCTAGATTCGCTTTATTTATTCTTCTTCGATTTTATCTAGCTCCCGAAGGATTTCTTCCAGACGTACAGGTTTCACTAAATATCCATTCATTCCTGCTTCCTTTGCCTTTTTCTTATCTTCTTCAAAGGCATTCGCACTCATTGCGATAATCGAAATCTTCCCTTTTTTTCCCGGTAAAGCTCGGATTGCTTTGGTTGCGGTCAAACCATCCATGATTGGCATACGAATATCCATCAATACTGCGATATATTCTTCTTCATCATGTTGTTTCAACATATCGACGGATATCGCACCATTGACAGCTGTATCAACTTGAAAGCCAACTGTTTCCAATAACTCTTTGGCGATTTCCATATTCAGTTCATTATCCTCTACCAAGAGGATTTTCTTACCTAAATGGCATTGTTGTTTCAAAGATGGTTGATGTTCTATTTGAGAACGTACTGCATTTAACGTAGAACAGATGTTATCCTTAAACAATGGTTTTGTAATAAATCCATTGGCACCAGCTGCAATTGCATCCTTTTGAATATTGCTCCAATCAAACGCTGATATAATGATAATCATGGTATCAGGTCCTACCAACTTACGAATTTGTCTGGTAGTTTCCAGTCCATCCATACCGGGCATCTTCCAATCAATCATCGCAATATCAAACATAGTGCCTTTGATCCGATTTCTGACTTCTTCTACTGCCTTAAATCCTGAATCCACCCATAAACAAGTTGCACCGATGTTTTCCATGATCATACTTGCTTGTTGGCCTACGATCTCATCATCATCTACAATAAGAACACTCATGCCTTTCAATAATTCCTTCTTACGACGAATTTCTTCTTGTTTTTTATCTTCATGAACCAATTTCAAAGGTAGCATTACAATAAACTCACTGCCTTTACCTTTTTCACTGATCACATCAATACTTCCACCCATCAATACAACTAGATTATAGACGATCGATAATCCCAAACCACTACCGATCTTGTTTCTGGCAGTATCATTTTCTTCCTGCTCAAAAGGTTGGAATAATTTATCTTGAAATGCTTTAGAAATTCCAATACCATCATCTTTGACAGAGAATTTTATATAGGCATGATGATTACTATGATGATCATCCTGTATTTTAACAATGATGGATCCATGTTCAGGCGTAAACTTCAATGCATTGCTTAATAAATTCATTAAGATTTGTCTTAAATGTAGTGCATCTCCGATAAAATCATGTTCCATCGGTTCTATGATTTGCATTTCATAATGAATATTCTTAGCTTCAACCTGTGGCACAAGAATGCTATTGATTTCCTGTAACACATCCATAAGCTGAAAGGCTTCATGATTCATGCTCATTTTTCCTTGTTCTATTTTTGACATATCTAAAATATCATTCAATAACGCCAATAAATAGTGACTGGAAGCATCTATCTTTTCAAAACAGTTTTTTACACTTTCTTTTTCGTCAAGTTTCATCTGTCCAATGGTTGCCATACCAATAATCGCATTCATTGGTGTACGAATATCATGACTCATCCTAGATAAGAAATTGCTTTTCGCATCATTGGCCGCATTGGCACGTGCCAACGCATCCCTTAACAATTGTTCTTGTCGATCCTGTTCTCTTTTTTGTTCATCCATGTTTTTCACAAGCATGATGGCTAGATGATGTTCTTGATAAGGGTCTTCTACATGAATCACATGAGTAGAACGCCAGTGATAACGTCCATCAGCTTCCAACTGTTGATATTCTAAATAAATTTCCTTTTCATTTGACTCTAGACGATTTCTCATATGACTTCGTTCAAAACATTTCACAAAATCAGAAACATGATCTGCATGTACTTTCGGCAATACTTCTTTATACATTTCATCAAAATTACCAACTTCTTGTTGTCGATGTTCTATTTCATTTCGTAATAAGGTATAAGTATTTTGCGTAAGGTTAAGGTTATAGATGGTAGGATATGCAATATCTAATGCTGTACGAAGAGACTTCATTTCCAACTGATGACTCTTCTCCATTTCAAGACGCATTCTCTTTTCTTCTGTGATATCAGTAAAGATGGCCTGAATGACATCGATTCCATCCATATTCAGTAATCGCTTCATCAAAACAGAAATCCATAACTCTTTCCCGTTTTTTCGCTTTGCTTTTCTTTCATAAGTGATCAAATCGCCACCTAATTCCATGCTATCTAATAATGAAAGAATATGTTCCATATCTTCGTCCAATACAAGTTGAAGAGGACTTTTGATTGTTTGATGGTATTCTTCCTCTTCATACCCATAAATCTCCCATGCATATCGATTCGTCATCAAAATCTTATGACTTTCATCTACGGAAAATTGAATGATCCCACATGGCAATGTATGAAATAATTCCAACATAAACGCTGCTTGACGTTTACTATCAAGATTCGCTTTTTCATATTGCAATTCTTTTTCTTTACGTTCTGTGATATCACTGATAAAGCAATATAATTCATCCTCCCCTTGTGCATTTTTCAGTACTTTTCCGATATTTAACATCCAAATCATATGTCCATTTGGCTTGATCAAACGATATTCAAACATAAAATTTCTTTTTTCATGAATTCCCTGATGAAGCTCTTTTTGAATCATCGCAAGATCATCTTCATAAATCATACTTGCAGTATGACCTTTGGTGTATTCCATAAATTCACGTTCATTATGAAACCCTATGATCTCACAACCACGTTGAGAGATCCATTTTGCAGTTAAATATTCATCAAGCTTACAAATGGTTGTTCCTCCAGGTAGTTGCGATAACATCAGTTCGATTTGATTTTCACGTTGTTTTAGTTCCTGTTGTAAATATTCATATTGTTGTTTTCCATATTGTACAGGAAACAGACGTTCATCCTTCATTCCATCATAAGCGATAGAATGATGCATGTGTTTGATTTTAAAACAGTCTTCCTCTTTATGAAGTACCAGTGTGATTCGTTGATACTCATGAATGATAATATGCTCTTGTGTATGAGTATCCATAAAGCTACAGCCTTGGCAAATGGCATCCTCATCATTCAACAGCATCACATCATAATGCTCTTCACTTAATATACAAGGTGATAAATCTTCTTTCCCTTCAATAAAATATTTCGCAACCGCTTCCTTACCGACTGCCACTTGATCTTTTCCCGAACCAAACCATAGGATATTTTCATCCATAGCTTGAATCAAAGGTTCGATATCATTTTCTTCAAAAAAGGTATGCAAAATATGGGCTGTAAACTGCCGAACCTCTTGTTTGTTTATGCTCATAAAAAATCATCATCCAAGATATATGTTTGAATCGCATTGATCAAAACTTGATGTATCTCACAAATTTGTTGATACTCTTTTTCAAGATCAGTATCCTTATTTTCCCTCAAATCCTTAACCATTTGAGAACATACATCATATAATTTGATAAAACTGAGATTACCACTGACTCCCTTTAAGGTATGCACCGCCAATAACATAGCCTCTTTATCGTTTGCTTCAAAGCTTCGTTTTAATTCCGTTAAAGTTTGATCATCCAAAAATTTAATTAGAAACTTCTTTGCTAGGTGCACATTCCCCATCATGCGTTGACTCAACTCTCTAAAATCAATTCCATCTTGTAAGAGCTGATCTAGAATCTCTTGCGCCATATCGTATACCTTCTTTCTTTTATCTCGTTTTATTATATCAGTTTTTTAGATTGAGGGGAAGAAAACAATAGAAATGATTTACGCTATATGCATGGAATTCTTTTTCTTTTATTGTATAGTTTTTATAGACTTTTAAATATTCATCACATAGAAATAAGGTTAAGTCCTATGCTTGCCTTGTCGACTTTTCAAACCATCAAAAAGTGGAAATCAAAAAAACGCTGAACATCTTTGATCAACGTTTTTTTGATTCTTTATTCAAACATATGCTTTTTACACGTATGCTTGTTATTTACTAGAAGAAAAGGTTTCATAAAAAGCGATAAATTCTTGTAACGGCAAAGGTTTCGCATAATAAAATCCTTGAATTTCATCACAACCAACATTCTTTAAAAAGTCAACTTCACTTTTTTGTTCTACACCTTCTGCCACGGTATGAATTTGTAGACCTTTCGCTAGCAGGATCACACTCTCTATAATTTTCTTACTACGCTCCATGTTGCCAGAGCCATAACGGAAGAATTCTTGATCTAGTTTCATAACATCAATTGGAATATCCTTTAACATATTTAAGGAAGAATAGCCACTTCCGAAATCATCCATAGCGATGCTAAATCCATGTCTTTTCAACTTTTTAATGATACTTTGCAGTTCCTCACTTCGATCAAAAATGACACTTTCTGTAATCTCAAATTCAATATTGGATGTATCGACATCAAATTGTTCAACGGTTTGAATCAAACGATCCACAAAGTCCGGTTTAAACAAATACACTCTAGAAAGATTGACTGATATGATGATAGGATCACGCTGTTCTTTCTTCCATTTCTCTAAAATTTTACATACTTGGCATACCATATATTTATCTAAGCGTTCTAAGAATCCATTACGCTCAAACAACGGTATAAAATTTCCGGGCGGAATCAAACCATATACAGGTGAATTCCAACGTACCAATGCCTCCGCTGCATGAATTTTCTGATCGACAAGGGTCACTTTTGGTTGAAGGTATACTTCAAACTCTTGATGTTGTAATGCAGCCTCCATCAAGCTTTCCATTTTCTTATCGCTCAATTGATTTTGATACATATCTTTCGAGAAGAAACTAAAACTTTCAGCAGTATCATTGATCTGTTTTTTCGCATAAGCACAACGATCATGACATTTACTGAATTCTGTATCATTTTCTTCAATGAGATAAATTCCTATTTTATAAGTAAGATTAAACATATGAAAGCTAGAGGATAACTGTTTTTCAATTGTTTGAATCATCTGATTCATCCTATGAATGATATCTTTTTCTTTTCTTGTATGAAGCAATAATATAAAGCGATCCGCAGTAATACGTGAACAAGCTTCTGTTTTGCTACAGGATGCATCACAAACATCCATTATGGTTTTTAACAAATGATCTCCACCCTGATAGCCATAAAATTCATTGAATAGCTTAAAGTCCTTTATATCCATTTCAATGAGCGAATATTCTTTTCCCAGATGATGATCCAAAACCTTCTGTGTTTTCACACGGAATCGATTATAATTATAATGATTTGTTACATCATCAAAAAACACAAGTTCTTCCATCTTTTTATCAGCCTTTGTGCGAACGATATAAATATACAATAGAATCGCTGCAAATATAAAAGCCAAAATAAACCATGTAATCATTGCCATGGTAAGAAAATGGTTGATCTTACCACTCACAATACTGCTAGGGACAATGGATACGATATACCAATCATTGATATCAAGACGATGATAAGCAAGATAGCGATGTTCTCCATTCGGTGTGATGAATTCTGCAACACCTTCCTCATTTTCTTTGATATTGGAAACTTGAAAGCCATCTAAAAATTCTAATTGAGCAATGCTATCCAATTGTTGTTTCTTACTTGGACTCGAGGATTGAATGATGATATCGCCATCTTCATTGATGACCTCACTAAAACCATAATCATCATAGGTTTCGATCAAAAGCTTTTCAGATAATTGTTCGGTTTCGATCGATGCAAATAACACATTGGTAATTACACCATTATGATAGATTGGTGAAGAAAATACATTGATGTCTTTTTTTCCTATCACATCTTGAAATGTTTTTGAAAACACTGCTTTTCCTTTTAACGATGCTTGATAATAATCTCTTGTGGATACATCAAAGGATTGATCGTCGGTAGTATAACAATTTCCGTTTAAATCAGCAACACCTAAACGTAAAAATTTTGTTTCCTTTAATACATGGGTAAGTTGTGCCACCAACACAGCAACATCAGCACTATCCGTATTTTCCAACATTGCCGCAATAGAGGAAATGGTGTGAATTTCGCTTTTTACATTTTCCTCAATGATTTTTCCTGTAGAGTCTGCGGTCTGCGAAAGATTTGTTTTCAATTCATCAAGCAAGGTTACTTTAAGAGAGGAAACATAAAAGATGGCACCACATATAAATAACAGCAGACTGATACTTGTAAGGATCACTCTTTTGATCAGTTTCCCATGTTTCTTCATATGCTGACCTCCTTTTATGTCACATTTTACATTATGTTACCTTGTAACTTATGTAAAGGCAATTAACACTTTTACATTTTTTCATTTCATTACATATCTAACAAAACCTTATTTCATGAATAAGGTATCCTATATTAGGATATCATACCTTAATACGAAAGAGAAAGCTATTTATATCATTTATATGACTTTTTTCATTTTTTCTTTGTTTACATCTTTGTCTTATCTTCATCATTCTTCCTCAGCATGTTCAAGTATGATACAGTTTCTTCCTTCTTTTTTTCCAATATATAAATAGGTATCTGCATGATGAATCAGCGTTTCCATATCTTTTTCACAGCCGGAATCCGTAACACCAAAGGTCACGGATATAGAAATCGGTTGATGATTCCAAGTTATTTCTGTTTGTTTGATCAATTCTTGTAATTGTTTCAATTGTTCATGTGCTTGTTCCTTATTGCTATCTTCATAAATCAATAAGAACTCTTCCCCTCCCCAACGAAACACAAAGCCTTGATGTTCCATATGCTCTTTTATGAGATTGGACAACTGTTTTAAAACATGATCCCCTGCTTGATGTCCATAGGTATCATTGATATGTTTGAATAAATCTACATCCCCCATCGCTATAGCAAAGGTAGTATGTTCATGATTACTTTTTTCCATTAAGCTTTGTAACACAACATTACAGCTTTGGCGATTATGTAAACCCGTTAAGGAATCTTTTCCTACCAGATCACAAAGGGATTCCTGTAACATAACAGCAAACTTCCCCATTTCTCCTATTTCATCTTCTCGTTCTAACAAACAAGGATCGATTTGTGCAGTTAGGTCCCCATTTGCTGTATCTCTTAAATACTCTTTGAATTTATTTAACGCAATGATGATTTTTTTACTATAATACATAGCAATACCAACTGATATTACCATCACAAGTAGCGCTACAATACATACGAGTAAGATATTATTTTCAATACTAGCCAAGACATCAACACTTGGTTTTCCTACAAACAGCATCCCTATGACCTCTTGCTTCGCATTACGCAATGGCATATAGTAACCGAAGTATTTATTTCCATTAACTAACACATGATCGGAAAAATATTCTTTTCCTTGATTCAATACCGTTTCGATTACCTCATCTGCTGCCTTGGTGTCAACAGCACGAGTACCATCATCTTTTAATATCGTTGTCAAATAGCGATTTGTTCCGATAAAGATCGTAGCATCTGTACCTGACATCGCCTTTATATCATCGATTGCCTCGATCATATCCTCAATATCAGCATTACCTTTATACAAATGACCATTTTCAACTTTAAATTCTCCTGGATACCTTAACTCATAATTCTCATAGGTAGCATGTACCAAAACATTCAAGCCATGCTCTACCTCTTGACTTAGAGTCTTATAAATCACAAGCGAACTGATCAATGTCACGAACAAGCCAAAAACCAAGAGAGGAATGATAGATAAAAACATTAAATTTGCCGTTAAGCGCCTTTTCTTGAACATGTTGACACTTCCTTTTTTATGGTATATACCAAGGCTATTTTATCACACCAAAAATGCGATGTAAAACATTTCATTTTAAAAAAGGAAGAAAAATGAAATTCACGTAAAAAAAGACCGTTCCTTTTCGAAAAAAGGCTATCAGTCTGTGATTTTTTTAAGCTGTTATATTAAAATACCTTCACAATGGTCCATTTCATGTTGGATGATCTGTGCTTGAAATCCGGTAAAAGTTCTTATCTTTATCTTGAAATTTTGATCAAGATATCGTACCTTGATTTTTTCATATCGTTTGGTTGGTTTCTCCCCTTCATGACATAAACATCCCTCTTTGGTATCATAGGTTTCCTTTGAATGTTTGATGATCATTGGATTTACCATAGGAAGATATCCTTTTTCATCATAAATGACAATAATGCGTTTCTGTACGCCAATCATATTAGCTGCCATCCCTACACAATGATTTGCATGTGCTTTGATGGTATCCAATAAATCTTCTATCACTTGTTGATCCTCTTTTTCTGCATCCTTGGACTTTTGGGACAGAAAGAAAGCATCTTTTACTATTTCTTTGATCATGATCGTTTCCTCTTTTAAAATTACAAACGTACCATGCTATGCAAGCTATGGTACGTTATCCATTTCTTTATTTTTCCAGTCTTTTATCTATGTCTTCGATTTCTTCTTCTAATTGAGCGATAAAATCCTCTTTATCTGCAATGCTTTCTTCCATTTCATCAATGGCTCTTTGACCAAGCAATCCTACCATATCATCTTGCATACGTTTGATTTGACGTTTCTGATTTGCGATCATCTCTTGCTTACGACTACGAATTTCTTGCATTCTTTGACGCCATTGTGCATGTTTTTGTTCATTGAATTCTTTCAATCCTTCAAAATAATGATCCATCACAGTACGGAATTCTTTCCAAATCTGATCTTCTTTTTCTTTACCACAAGAACCGATTTTTTTCCATTCTACACCTAGATTTTTCATTTGCTCAGTATGTTCTCTAGTATATTCTTTTCGTTCAGTCAATTCTCTTGCTGTATCCACCAAGGCTTTTTTCTGAGCATATTTTTGATCTTGATCTTCATGTAGCTCATCATAATATGCACCTCTTCGATCATAAAACTTTTGACGTGCATCATTAAATTGTTGCCATAATTTATCTTCATGCTCTTTACCGGCACTTCCAACAGCCTTCCATTGTTCCATCAATTCACGATATGCTTCACTGGTTTTCTGCCATTCCGTAGAATCACATAATGCAGCAGCCTTCTGAATCAATTCTTGTTTAACAACTCGAGCATTTTCAAACTTAGACTTTAGATTTTCCCAATGATCATGTTTACGATCAAAGAACTTTTGTCTAGCTTCATTAAATTTTTCCCATAAAGCATCATCTGTGTCCTTACCAGCAGAACCAGCAGCCTTCCATTGTTGCATGAGGTCATTCATTTCTTCTGTTGCCTTATTCCATTCATTGGATGTCGCAACCACGATGGCACGATCGATCAATTCTTGCTTCAAGGTAGAAGCATTTTGATAACCTTCTCTTCGTTTTTGATAGAATACATCAATATAGCTGTCAAATTCTTCTGCCAACTTATCTTCATAATCAGATTCCCAATAATGAATCTGTTTCCATCTTCTTTTTAAATCTGAAATTTCACGAAATACTTCATTCCAGTCAGATGCAGGATCGATTTGCTTTGCTTCTTCAATCAAAGCCTCTCTACGTTTGATATCTTCATCTAAGTCGTCTACTTCATACATTTCATCATGATCGTTATACATAATATTCCTCCAGTATTAGGTGATATCTAGTTACCACCCATTAACAGTATAAATTGTATCTCATATGCGCAAAAAAGTCATTCTTTTTCCTACTTTTTTTGTATTTTTTTTATACAAAAGCGCTTTTCATTAAGATATGCGAGAAAGATATCCAAACCTATTCTGTAGCATCTTGTGGCACATCAAATGTTTCAGAACTAAAATTAGAATAATATCTTCCTTTTGTTACTGTGATTTTTATTACACAATAATCCGGATCCTCCACTCCTTTTGGATAATACATGGTATCTCCTTCTCGCCAAATCATTTCTTTACTTTCTTTATCTTCCAAGACTTCCGCATGCCCTATCAACATGACTCCTCTAAAAAAACGTTTATCACAAAAATAAATACAAGCTTTCGATTCTCTTCGATATTGCGCCACTCTCATAGAAGAGGTATTTGTCGTAAAATAAAAAGTATGTATTCCAATTCTTTTTCGTGGTGGTAACATCGCCTTCATATTAGGAAAACCATCTTGATCCACAGAGCCTATAAAGGCTACATTTTGTTTATCGATCAATTTTCCAATCGTTGTTTCACAATCTCTCATCATACATTTAATCTCCTTTTCTTCTGAATTCTTTCTATTTCCATTATACCAAAAATAAATAATAAAATCGGAAACATAAAAAAATCTTCTTCAATCTTCACTATTGACAAACCTGATTTCTCCCCATATACTTACTATTGGGAATGAAGTTCTCCCTTAGTTAAGTACTAAAACCGCTAAACAGCTGATGACTTCTGCATATTTTTCATGCAGAACTTATCAGCTTTTTTATGAAAAGGAGGAAATAGAAATGCTATTAAGTATTGCCTATATTTTAATGATGGGAATGTTTACAGGTTGGTTATGTCAAAAATGGAAGTTGCCAAGTTTGCTTGGAATGATGATAACTGGGATGATATTAGGCCCTTATCTTTTGAATGTGATCGCTGTTTCCATTTTGCAGATTTCTTCAGATCTAAGAAGAATTGCCTTGATCATTATATTAATTCGTGCGGGATTATCCTTAGATCTCAATGATCTAAAAAGAGTAGGTAGACCCGCAGTATTGATGTGCTTTGTTCCTGCCTGCTTGGAAATGCTTGGTATGGTATTATTGGCACCAAAGTTATTAGGAATATCGATGTTGGATGCCGCTATCATGGGAGCAGTTGTGGCGGCTGTTTCTCCTGCTGTTATCGTTCCGAAAATGTTAAAACTCATAGATGAGGGTTATGGCGTAGATAAAAGCATTCCACAACTCATATTGGCAGGAGCATCTGTTGATGATGTCTTTGTCATTGTTATGTTTTCTGCTTTTACCGGATTGGCACAAGGCGACTCTATTTCTATCATAAGCTTCCTCAATATTCCAATTTCAATCATCATAGGTGGCTTGATTGGTTATTTTATCGGCAATATCTTAGCTCGTTATTTTGAAAAGATACATATCAGAGATACCTCCAAGGTTGTTATTTTATTAAGCATCGCCTTTCTTTTGGTAACCTTTGAAGATCATTTTTCAAATATACCGTTTGCGGCTTTGATTTCCATCATGACCATGGGAATCGCTTTACAAAGAAAACGAGAAGTCGTTGCTGTTCGTCTGTCTTCAAAATTCAATAAGTTATGGGTCGTTGCGGAAATTTTATTATTTGTATTAGTTGGTGCTAGTGTAGACTTACATTATGTACAAAGTGCAGGCTTGATGGCGGTTATATTAATTTTCGGTGTTCTGATCTTCCGTATGATCGGCGTTAGTATTTGCTTGATCAAAACCAAATTAACAAAGAAAGAGAGACTCTTTTGTATGATTGGCTATTGTCCGAAAGCAACCGTGCAAGCCGCAATCGGTGGTGTGCCACTTGCAATGGGATTATCTGTTGGCAATATCGTTTTAACTGTTGCTGTTTTGTCGATTCTTATCACAGCTCCATTAGGCGCCTTTCTGATCGATCACACCTATCGACGTTTATTACAGCCATCTATAAAAAAGGGATTGTGACGAATAGTCAAAGAAAATTAACTATTCGGGTTACAGATCCCTTTTCTTGTGTATCTGCATAAATATTTCATGAGATTTATATTTAACCTTGGTTGTATCACATTTTTTAATAATTTTTACAAAACATCTTCCGTTTAGAATTCCACATTCTTCTTTAGTTAAGATTTTCTATCTTCTCCAGCTTATTTTGGAAACCCAAACTTCCAAAATTGCTTGTTGGGAACTACCCAATTCCCTAAACCATTAATTTAAGTTGATGGTTACGCATTCAAAACGAATGCCTTATTTCTTTTATCGTGTAAACTTTCCTCAGTCTATATTTATAACCAACTGGAAAAATCATTTTATTACAATCCAATGTCCATCACGTTTTGAGCCTATTCTTTCTATAACCTTTTTATTTTGCAAAGAAATGAATGCACGCTCTATCGTTCTTTTGGTTACACCGATTTCGATAGCCAATTCATTAGAATTATAATCTGGATTTTTTATCAGTAATGAAACTATTTTCTTTTCCGTTTTGCTTAAACCGACATTTAAACCGACACTCAAACCGACATTTTCAATTTTTATTTTGTCCAAAACTTTATTATCAAGTGGAATTGTACAACGAATATAGTTATCTTCAATTTCAAAAACTTCTTCACCATACTTTTTCACAATGGTTGGAATTCCATGTCCCGTATGTTCAGTAAGACCCATATTTAAGAAAATACGCATAAGTGTGGCATTTCTCGGTTTACTGATTCCTTCAAAGAATTGTTTTTTCGTCATACCATTTGGTAAACCACCATGAGATAAAATTTCCAATCGATTATCAAACATTGAAATTTGTGGTTCTGTAATTGTCCAGTCATTATGAACAAGGGCGTTTAAAACTGCTTCATTAACACAGTCATAGTCAAATAAGTAAGTATCTTTTCTTGGCCGAACTGTTGTATCAGAAATGCAGATGTTCTCTGCCTGAAGTCTATTTTTAATTTTTTCATAAGAAGTAATGATACATCGGTATCCATATCACTTCTTTCAGAAATTGCTGCTTTATCATTTCCCTTAAACTTCACAAATATCAAAGGAATATTATTTCTATCAGCCAATAACTCAGCTAAAAGATTATATTCTCCATTTTGATTTTTCAAATTTAAGTTTGTTTCAAATGATTTATCTTCTAAATGATAATCTTTTTCACTATAGTAAATTTTTAATTCCTTAAATGATAAGTTAGATAAAGTTGAACGTTTTTTAAGCATATACTCTGAATCAATAAATTTATTTTCATATCAAATACGAATCTGTTCTGGTGTCATTTCTCGACAAGTTGTACCGACTCTAATCGTACATCCAGCAGAAGAAAAACCATATTTCTTTTGACAATAAATATGCTTGATACCTTTTGATACATTAATAACAATCAGAGTTTTTCCATCTTCAAAACGAAGTTCTGAATTTACTTCATCCTGTGGATTCGGTTCAATTTGTGTTGTAATAATATCAGATATTTTCTTAAAAGTTTCATCAATTTTTTCAACACCAACGATGATTCCATCATCTTTGACACCTATAACAATTATTCCACCAGAAGCATTCAAAAACGATACTATCTCTTTACATATCGTATTCGAATATTTTTCTTTCAGCTCTAAACTTTCTGATTCAATATATTTTAACATTTCACTTCACCTCAATTCGTATCATACCTATTATACCGTCAAAAATCAATTATATGCCGACATTTATACCGACACTTTCATAATTATGACTTCACTTTTCCTGCAGAAATCATAATCATTGAGAAATAGCATAAAACTTAATCTTCAGTAGTGATATAAAAAATCCTTGAATCTTCGCTTCGACGCTAAGTCAAACTGATAGCTCTCGAGTATGCCCTCATCACCATTGAACTGATATCCAGTACCAAACATTGACGTTGAGGCTTTCTTCCCAAAATTCCATCTTCACATTGAAGTTTCCTATGATTTGTGAGAAAGAAGTACTACTGTCTCAATCGCATTGGTATTAGGAAACATATCCACTCCTTGCATCGTACTACCTTCATAGCCATAACGCTTAAGATATAATAAATCACGAATCTGAGTCGTAGGATTACATGAGATATATAAAATTTGTTTCGGTTTCATAGAAATTAAAGCAGATAAAAACTGCTCGGTACTACCACTTCTTGGCGGATCCATGATCACAACATCAAAACGCTCTTTTCGCTCTGCCGCTTTTTTCATATAGGAGGAGGCATCTTCACATATAAATTTGATATTATGTACATGATTATTCGCTGCATTCAACTTCGCATCTGCCACTGCATCCTTATTGATTTCCACACCCAAAACCTGCTTCACCTTATGTGCAAGACTCATACCAATCGTTCCAATGCCACAATAAGCATCTAAAACACGCTCATTTCCTGTAAGCTGTAGCATTTGAATACCTGTTTGATATAACACTTCTGTTTGTTCATGGTTAATCTGATAAAAAGACTTAGATGATATACGATAAGACAATCCACACAATACATCTTCAATATATCCCTTTCCATATAATACACGCTCTTGTTCTCCCAAAACTACACTGGTTTTTCTGGTATTTACATTTTGAACAACCGTTGTAATCTGCGGATGTTTCTTCAACAAGGCATTCACAAAATTTTTTCTTGCCGGAAATACACTTTGATTCATGACAAGTACCACCATCACCTGTCCGCTAACTTTTCCATAACGTAATAACACATGGCGTAATAAACCTTTTCGTTTATCCTCTTCATAGGGCTCGATACGCAATTTGATCATTAACTCTGTGATAGTGGAAATAATGTCATCACATACTGTTGGATGTAATAAACACTTTTGATAAGGAATGATACGATGAGAAAACTCTTCATAAAACCCTGCTTGAATTTTACGATTTTTATCTCTTTGAAATCCTATGATCATCTTATTTCGATAATGAAAAGGATCTTTCATCACCAGCATATCCTCCACTTTTAAGTTTAAGTTTGCTTGTTTACAAAGTTGTATTAATTTGTTTTTCTTATATTCCGCTTGCCCTTGTGCATTACAATACAAAAGATGACAACTTCCACATTTCTCAAAAACAGGACATTTCGGTGTAATTCTAGCTTTATCCTTTTTGATAATTTCCACTACATCTCCTATGTATCCCTTTTGAATTCGTTTGGTCACTCTTATCAATACTTCTTCCTTCATAAAAACATGACGAACCAAGACCTTATCCTTACCTACATACAAAACTCCATTACCATCTTCATCTATGCTTTGTATGATTCCTTTGATCCTTTGTTTTTCTTTTAACATACCTTCTTCTCCAAACTTTCTTCCAAATAATTTGCTAACTTTTGAGGATCATCCAATAAAATGCCCTTCATCCCTAATTGTTTTGCGGTTTTGATATTTTCCAAACGATCATCAATAAACAAACATTCTTCTTCTATTAAATCATATCGTTCAAATAAACATTTATAAATAAGTGGATCTGGTTTCAATAGCTTTTCTTCATAAGACAATACTGCTCCATCACACCAAGAGAAAAAAGGTTGTGTTGCCTTTAAATAATCCGCACTATCCTTACTGATGTTGGATAAGATATAAATATGATATCCTTCGTTTTTCAGTTGCTTCATACAGGTAAAAGAAGTCGTGATTGGTTGCATCAGCTTCATCCAATTTGAAAGGATTTCATCGATTTCTAAATGATATTCGCAAAACTCCTTGTGATAAATTTGATAAAGATCTTTTATAAATAAAATACCTTGATCATATTTTAACCAAGCTTCATGAGTAAATATATGTTGACAAATTTGTTTGGTTCTTTCCTTATCCGCAAAAACAGTTTGATAATAGTGATAAGGATCAAATGTCATTAGAACATTTCCGATATCAAAAATTACATTTTTTATCATCATCTAACACCTCGTACGTTCATTGTACTAGAATATAGAAAGAAAAAAAAGTGATTTCTCACTTTTCTTTCTTCATCAACGATGATATCTACTTGTATTTCTTTTTTTACTATTTAGTAGCCTTTACCATAAATGCACAAATTTTCTTTGAGAACTCTGCAGGATTATCGATTGGGAATCCTTCAATCAATAATGCTTGTTCATATAGCAACTCTGCATATTCTTTCACTGCATCTTTATCTTCACTATAAACTTTAGATAATGCTTCAAAGATCGGATGATTTGGATTGATTTCCAAAATTCTGGTAGCCTTCATACCATATGGATTACCTTCCGGCATTGCACTTAATACCTTCTCCATTTCAAAAGACATACCTTCATCACTTGACAAGCAAACAGGATCATCTACAAGACGACTTGATACTTTTACTTCTTTTACCTTTTCACCAAGTGCTTCTTTCAAAGAAGTTAACATATCTTTGTTTTCTTCTGCCTTCTTCTCAATTTCCTTCTTTTCCTCTTCACTATCTAAGTCTAGATCACCTTGTGAAAGGTTCTTGAATTTCTTTTCTTTGAATTCGCCTAATACCTGTAATACGAATTCATCCACATTATCTGTCAAATACAGGATTTCATATCCTTTGTCTTTCACTTTTTGTACAGCTGGCATTGCGTCGATCTTTTCAATCTTATCTCCACTCATGAAGTAGATATGTTCTTGACCTTCTTCCATGCGTGCAATATATTCATCTAATGTGATCAGCTTCTCTTCTTTACTGGAATAGAATAACAATAAATCCTGTAACAGATCTTTATTAGCACCAAAGCTATTGTATACACCAAACTTAATTTGAAGACCAAAGGTATTCCAGAATTTTTCATATTCTTCACGTTCGTTCTTCAACATCAACAACAATTCTGATTTGATCTTCTTTTCAATACGGTTTGCGATTACTTTTAGCTGGCGATCATGCTGAAGCATTTCACGTGAGATATTCAAGTTCAAATCTTGAGAATCTACCAGGCCTTTCACAAAACGGAAATGCTCAGGAATCAATTCTTCTGCATTATCCATGATGAAGACTCCACGACTATATAATTGTAGGCCCTTTTTGTAATCCTGAGAATAATAATTCATTGGTGCTTTACCAGGGATAAACAATAAGGCAGTAAAGCTAACATTACCTTCTACAGAAAAGTGTACGACCTTTTGTGGGTCAGTGTAATCATTGAATTTGCTCTTATAGAAATCATGATACTCTTCTTTTGTAATATCATTTTTACTTTTCTTCCATAAAGGGATCATTGAGTTTAGTGTCTTTAATTCCTTAACAGTTTCATATTTTACATCTTCAGTTTTTTCTTCTTCCTCAGATTCGCTTTCTACACGTTTTTGTTCCTCTACCCACATTTCGATTGGATAACGGATATAATCTGAATATTTCTTGATCAAACGTTCAATTTCATACTGAGTAAGATAATCATCATAGTTTTCATCCTCAGTATTCTCTTTTAAATATAACGTAATGGTCGTACCACATTCATCCTTGGTTGTTTCTTCTAGCGTATAACCATCACTGGCATCACTGCTCCATAAATAAGCTGTATCTTCACCATATTTTTTAGATACCACATCGACACGACTTGCGACCATAAAAGCGGAATAGAAACCAACACCAAATTGACCGATGATATCTACTGCATCTTCTTTTTCATCCTTTTCCTCTAGCTCTTGTTTAAAAGCCAAAGAACCACTCTTCGCAATGGTACCAAGGTTTTCTTCTAATTCTTCCTTATTCATACCTTGTCCGTTATCACTAATGGTTAACGTACGGTTTTCTTTATCAACCTCTAAATGAATCTTAAATGCATTCTGATCAACATCACTTAAGTTTTCACTTAGAGAGCGGTAGTATAATTTATCGATTGCATCACTTGCATTGGAAATTAATTCACGTAAGAAGATTTCCTTATGTGTATAAATGGAATTGATCATTAAATCCAGAAGACGTTTTGACTCTGCTTTAAATTGTTTTTTTCTTGCCATGTTATCTTACCTCCGTTTAGCACTCTTCTAATAAGTCTGCTAATAGTATATGACAATATTTTAGCACTGTCAACACTTTAGTGCTAAATCTTTCCTGATTTTTCATAAAATCTTTATGATTCTATGATTTCTTAATTGCTTGTTTGTATAAACTCGTCTATAATAGAAGAAACAATTTGCAAAGGGAGTTGTAAAAAAATGAAAGAAATGAAAGAAGTGAGGCGTATCGTTGTCAAAGTTGGTTCTTCTACCATCACAAGAGACAATGGATTGAACTTAAGAAAAATCGATCGTTTGGCAATGGTACTCAGCGATATAAAGAATAAAGGAATTGATGTTGTACTCGTCAGTAGTGGAGCGGTTGCTGCTGGAGCAAGTAAGTTAAAAATGAAAGATCGCCCTTCCTTGATGCGTGAAAAGCAGGCTGCTGCTAGTGTTGGTCAATGTGAATTGATGTTTATCTATGATAAATTTTTCTCTCAATTTGGACAAACCATATCTCAGCTATTGCTAGACAAAACCGTTACTACCAATGAAATGCTTCGTTATAATGCAATCAATACGTTGGAAACACTACTTCAATATGGAGTCATTCCTGTTGTGAATGAGAATGATTCCGTTGCTGTTGATGAGATTGCTTATGGTGATAACGATACCTTATCCGCAGTTACAGCTTTTCTGGTTCATGCTGATTTATTGGTTCTTTTATCCGATATTGATGGCTTATACGATAAAAATCCATCGGAATACGAAGATGCAAAACTATTATCTGTGGTCAACCACATTGATGAGCATATCCTAGCAATGGCGGGAGATGCCGGAAGCAAAGTAGGAACCGGTGGAATGGTCACAAAGCTTCATGCAGCACAATTTGCATCACAACACCATATCCCCATGATCATAGCCAATGGAGAAAACCCCTCCATTTTATATGATATCTTAGAAAACAAGTATAAAGGTACCTTGTTTGACGTAAAGGAGGAAAAAACATGGAACTGATTGATTTATGTAAAGCCGTTAAAATAGCAAGTACTGAAATGATGAATGCTTCAACGAATAAGAAAAACGCAGTACTAGAACGTATCGCAGTAGAAATAGAAACCCATATGGAAGAAATCCTGATTGAAAACAAAAAAGACATTGAAGCAGGAAAAGCGAATCACATGAATGAGGGATTACTTGATCGTATGGCATTGACAAAAGAACGTCTGACACAAATCGTGATCGGTGTTCGACAAGTCAGAGATTTAGAAGATCCTATCGGTGAAATCGAAGATATGAAAACTAGTCCTAGTGGATTACAGATCGGTACGATGAGGGTCGCTTTAGGTGTTGTTGGTATGATTTATGAAGCAAGACCAAATGTTACTGTAGATGCTGCCATTTTATGTCTAAAAGCCGGTAATGCAGTCATTTTAAGAGGAAGTAAAGATATCATCCATTCTAATATGATCTTAGTAAGCCTCATGCGCAATGCATTAATTGAAGAACATATGAATCCTGACTGTATCTCTTTATTAGAAGATACATCCAGAGAAACTTGTAATGAACTGATGAGAATGAAGGATTACCTCGATGTTTTGATACCAAGAGGTGGTGCTTCCTTAATCAAAGCTACCGTAGAACATGCCAGCGTTCCGGTTTTGGAAACAGGAACAGGAAATTGTCATGTCTATGTAGATAAAGATGCTGATTTGAAACAAGCATTGAATATTGTTATCAATGCCAAAACAACTCGTACTTCGGTTTGTAATTCCTGTGAAAGTGTTTTGCTTCATGAACAAATTCCAGATGAGTTTATCGTGAAGATGCTACAAGAACTGAAAAAGCATCAAGTCATCATACATGCTGATGAGAGCATTTGTGCACTAGATACCGATTGTATCTTAGCCAATGAAGAAGATTATTTAAAAGAATATCTTGATTTAGAAATTTCAATCAAAAAGGTAAGTAGTTTAGATGAAGCAATCACTCATATCAATGCATATAGTACGCATCATAGTGATTCCATCGTTTCCGAAAATTACAGCGCTGTAAAACAATTTATAAAAGAAGTAGATAGTGCTTGTGTGTATGCCAATGCTTCTACCCGCTTCTCAGATGGATTTGAATTTGGTCTTGGTGCTGAAATCGGCATTAGCACTCAAAAGCTACATGCAAGAGGTCCTATGGGATTAAAAGCCTTAACCACAAAGAAATATATCATTCTGGGGAATGGTCAAATCAGAGAATGAAAAAGCTGTGTCTTACAAAAAATGAAGACACAGCTTTTACTATAATGATTATTTTAAATGTGCAATGATTGCATCACAATAAGCTTCTGTAGTAGATGAACCATGAAGATCAGGTGTTAAGACCTCTGCTTCCTTTAATACCTCATCAACTGCCTGACGAATATTGCTTGCACAAGTTGTTTCACCAAGGTATTCTAGCATCATACATGCAGACCATAGAATTGCGGTAGGATTAGCGACATGTTTGCCGGCTATATCAGGTGCACTTCCATGAACTGCTTCAAACATAGCATATTCATCACCAAGATTACAGCTAGGAAGTAAACCTAATCCACCAATCAATCCACTAGTCAGATCTGATACGATATCACCGTATAAATTAGGCATTACCATGACATCGAAAGTTTCAGGTCGCATAACAAGTTGCATACAAACATTATCAACGATCTTATCATCTGCTTCAATCATAGGAAATTCTTTTGCGATATCATGGAAGATGTTCAAGAAAAGACCATCGCTCATCTTTAAAATATTGGCTTTATGTACACAGGTAACTTTTTTACGATCATGGTCCACTGCATACTGGAAAGCATCACGTATAATGCGTTCACTTGCTTTTCTAGTAATGATTTTTGTCGCATGGACAGTATTTTCATCTATCATTTCTTCAACACCGACATACAAATCCTCGGTATTTTCTCTAAAAGTAACAATGTCGACATCGTGAAATGGCGTTTTTACTGCTGTATTGCTTTTTGCTGGACGAATATTCGCATAAAGATCATATTTATTTCTAAGTGTAACATTCAAAGATTTAAATCCTTTCCCAATTGGTGTGGTAATTGGTGCTTTCAATAAAATCTTATTTTTTTCAAAAGAAGCATAGGCTTCATCAGGAATTAATTTTCCATTTCTTTCATATTCTGCTTCTCCAACTTCAAAACATTCAAATTCAAGTGGTGCTTTCGCAGCTTCTAATATTTTTAAAGTTGCATCACAGATTTCTGGTCCAATGCCATCTCCCTTAAATACAGTAATTGTTTTCATTTCTATCTCTCCTCCATTTTTTTATAGTCTTTTTTCGTTCCGACGTATTTTGTCGCAGGACGCATGATCCTTCCATCATATAGTTTGTTTTCGATATTATGCGCCAACCATCCAACCGTTCTGGCAAGAACAAACAATGGTGTATACATATCCTCAGGAATCCCAAGAATCTGATATACGAAACCACTATAAAAATCAACATTGCTAGAAACATTGATTCCCTTTACATCCAAAATTACTTCTTTTGCACATTGTTCAAATCGTTTATAGAATGCATATTCTTTTACCTTGCCTTTCTCTTGGGCAAGTTTCGCAATATGTTCTTGTAAAACCTCACTACGTGGATCAGATAAGGTATAAATGGCATGTCCCATTCCGTAAACCAAACCACTATAGTCATAAAATTGCTTATGCATGATACGATAAATCAAAGCTTTGATTTCAATATCATTTTCACAATATCCGATTTCATCAATGACCGCCTTCATCATACCCGCAACCTTTAAATTGGCACCACCATGTCTTGGTCCTTTCATTGATCCGATCGCACCGACAATGCTGGAATAGATATCGGTTCCTGTAGAAGAAATAACCACATTGGTAAAGGTAGAGTTATTTCCACCACCATGATCGGCATGAACAATTAACATCATATCCAAGACCAATGCCTCCTGATGTGTAAAAGAATGATCATTTCTTAACATATATAATATATTCTCTGCAATGGACATATCTTTTTGACATTGGTGAATGACTAAGGATTCCTTATAATAATGATGTTGTTTACTTTGATAAGCATAACAAATGATACTTGGTAGTTTTGCCAGTATATTCAATCCCTGCTCTAACGTATTTTCCGGACTGATATCATCAGCAGCTACATCATAATCATATAGAGCAAGTACCGCTTGTTGTAAACGGTTCATCAGATTTTTTCCTGGCATACGTAGGAATTTTGTCTCAAGAAAATCTTCAGGTAATTCATAATGATCCTTTAAAAAAGTGGTAAATTGTTTTAGTTCATCCAAATTAGGAAGATATCCAAATAAAATTAAAAAACAAACCTCCTCATAACCATAGGGGCGGTTCCAGTTACGTCCATGTATGATATCACGAAGCTCAATGCCTCGATAGAACAGTTGACCCTGTGCATCCCGTTTTACTTCTTCTACATATTGATAACCTACAACATCGGCAATTTTAGTAAGTCCAACACGGACACCGGTGCCATCCTCATTACGAAGACCTTTTTTTACATCATATTTACGAAATAAATCATTTGGAATATCCGTATATTCCTGCGATTTTTTTAACAACGAAATCAGCTGTTTATTCATGCATGTACCTCCTTCTTTCAGTGTTCTTTCAATATTATATCATAATTTTCATAAAGTCAATGAAATATTTTCAGATTTTCATGTTATAATAAAAAGCGTATATTGTAATATAGAGGAAAGGAAGAGAATTTATGCCAACGATTACTGAAAAAATTATCAAAGCACACCTTGTAGAAGGTGAAATGAAGCGTGGAGAGGCAATCGCCATTCACATCGATCAAACCTTAACACAGGATGCAACTGGAACCATGGCATATCTGCAATTAGAAGCAATGGGTGTCGATCAAGTGAAAACGGAGTTGTCTATCAGCTACGTTGATCACAATACATTGCAAAGTGGATTTGAAAATGCTGATGACCATAAATATCTACAAACAGTCGCCATGAAACATGGTGTCCGTTTTTCAAAACCGGGAAATGGTATTTGTCATCAAGTACATCTTGAACGTTTTGCGAAACCCGGAAAAACATTATTAGGAAGTGATTCCCATACACCTACTGCAGGTGGTATCGGATCCCTTGCCATTGGGGCAGGTGGTTTGGATGTTGCCTGTGCTATGGCCGGAAGAGCTTTCCATTTGAATATGCCAAAAATTGTCAATGTCGTACTACATGGTGCCTTACAAAAAGGAGTTAGTTCTAAAGATATCATCTTAAAGGTATTACAACTCATGAGTGTCAAAGGCGGCGTTGGAAAAGTCATTGAATATAGTGGAGATGGAGTAAAAAATCTAACCATACCACAACGTGCTACGATCACTAATATGGGGGCAGAGTTAGGAGCAACCACTTCTGTATTCCCTAGTGATGAATTAACCTATGAGTTTTTAAAGAAACAACATAGAGAAGAAGATTATGTAGAATTAAAAGCTGATGAGGATGCGGTTTATGACGAAACCATTGAAATCGATCTAGATACATTAGAACCTATGATTGCAATGCCTCATATGCCTGATAATGTATTACCTATTAGTGAAGTCTTAAATTTAAAGGTCGATCAGGTCGCTATCGGAAGCTGTACCAATTCTAGCTATCGTGACATGATGAGTGTTGCGAATATCTTAAAAGGAAACACAGTTGATCCTGATGTATCTTTGGTTATCTCACCAGGTTCTCGTCAGGTATTGAATATGATTGCCAGCAATGGCGGTTTATCTACCATGATTTCAGCAGGTGCTAGAATATTGGAAACAACTTGTGGACCTTGTATCGGTATGGGACAATCTCCAATTACCAACGCATTATCATTACGTACCTTTAATCGTAACTTTTATGGAAGAAGCGGTACGTTAAGTGCTAAGGTTTGCTTGGTATCGCCTGAGACAGCAGCTGCCAGTGCTATAGCCGGATATATTGTTGATCCTAGAACCATTGATTTTGAAGTGCCTTCTGATCCTGAATTCTTCACGATTGATGATAGTATGATCATTGAACCTGATGCAAAAATCGCAGCAGAAACAGAAGTAATACGTGGACCTAACATCAAACCATTACCAATCAATACACCACTAGATGATACGATTGACAAAAAGGTCATGATCAAAGTCGATGATAATATTACGACCGATCATATCGCTCCTGCTGGAGCTAAGGTTCTTCCTTATCGTTCTAATATTGAGAAAATATCTGAATTTATCTTCATGAATGTAAAAGCCAGTTTCCATGATGATTGTCTTGCTAATGGTGGAGGATTCATCATTGCCGGAAGCAATTATGGTCAAGGAAGTTCACGTGAACATGCAGCACTTGCACCTATGTATTTAGGTATCAAAGCTGTTATCGCAAAAAGCTTTGCCAGAATCCATCGTGCCAATTTAGTCAACTTCGGCATCATTCCATTCACCTTTGTTAACGAAGCCGATTATGACACGATCGATGAGATGGATGAATTGAAGCTAACAGGTCTTCATGATTTAAAAGAAAACACACCAATTGTTGTAACGAATGTTACCAAAGGCACTACCTTTGAAGTTGAACATAACTTAACACAACTTGATATCGATACCATCAAGGCTGGTGGAACCTTAAATTTGATTCGACAAAATCAATAAGCTTAAAAAGATGAAGGCGTACATACGTACATAGCTTTCATCTTTTCATTTATATGTTACAATGACACTAGAGGTGATTATATGATATACATCATTACCGGTGCTACACATACCGGAAAAACCAAGCTTGCTCAAACCTTATTGGAAACCTATCATATCCCCTATTTATCCCTTGATCATTTAAAGATGGGATTGATACGTAGTAAACAAACTTCCTTAACACCACAAGATGATGCTTTACTTGTTGATTATTTATGGCCAATCATAAAAGAAATCATCAAAACAGCAATTGAAAACAAACAAGATCTCATCATAGAAGGTTGTTATATTCCATTTACATGGAAACAAGATTTTGACCAAAATTACCAAACTGATATCCGTTATATTGCATTGGTCATGAGTGAAGCATATATCAAACAGCAATTTCAGATCATCCAATCCCATGCCAACATCATAGAGCAACGTTTCACCGATGAGCTATCTATGCAAACGCTTATCGAAGATAATCGATATTATCTAGAAGGATGTCAAACCTATCATCTTCCTTATCGATATATCCATGATCATTACGATCTTGAACATCCTACGTTAGAAGATCTTTTTGATTAAGATAACCGCTTCCTGAATCAATGAATTCGGTGTAGAAGCTTCATCTTATGAAGTATTGTTTTATACGACCGGTATTGCACAAACAACCGAACCAATTCTCATGAATGTTGATCATCCCTTTATATACAGCATCACTTCAAAGGATGGTATTCCTCTTTTCATCGGATATGTACAAGATCCCACAACTGCATAAAAGACCGGCAAGTTACGCCAGTCTTTGTTTTTTTATCTCAATACTTATTTCTTTTTTCTATGGAATTTCTGTTCGCTTTCCGGATCTTTTACAAAAGCCAAGAAGATTGCACCTAGTAACATCATTGGAATCAAACCAAGAATTCCATAACGTGTTTCCCCTGTAATCATGATAATAACAGATACTGCAATAGGACCTAAGATAGCTGAGAATTTAGAGAATACAGAGAAGAAACCAAAAAATTCATTGCTATCTGCTTTATCCGGAATTAATTTAGCAAAATAACTTCTGGATACTGATTGAATTCCACCTTGAAACAAACCAACCAATACCGCAACCACCCAGATAAAACTAGGATATGTTTGAATCATAGCTCCCGCTAAAACAACACCAACATAACCAAAAATACCTGAGTAAATCATTTTTTTAGATCCGAATCGACCTACCAATCTACCAAAATAAATAGAGGCAGGACAAGCAATGATATTGATAAAAATAACAACCACCAAACTCATGACATCGCCAATTCCCATTTCTGTTGCCAAAGATACTGCCATTTTGATAACTGTATTCACACAATCGATATAAAAGAAATAGGAAATACAGAATAAAAAGATATTTTTATTCTTCTTTACATCTCGAAAGGTATGGTATAAATGAGAGAAAGATTCCCTAACAACATGTGGTACCGGTTCATGATAATGTGTCTGTTTTACATTTTTCAACATTGGTCTTGAATAGATCAACCACCATATTACCGCCAATCCCATGGTAATACCACATGCCATACGATAGGTTAATGTAAAACTACCTAGAGCTAAATCCCCATTGGCATCTCCAAACAAGGTTACCGCTGCAAAAGGAATAATGAAAATCAAGAATGGTAATACACTACCAATATAACCCCATGCATATCCGGCAGCAGATACTTTATCAACACGATCATCGTCACAAACATCAACAATAAACGCATCATAGAAAATGATCGATCCATTATATCCTAACATTGCGATCACAAATATAACGATTGCCATCTTATAATCAATGAATGGAAGTGCCAAACCAAAACCACCAGCGATTCCAATAAACAAGAAAAACTTAAACATTTTCATTTTGGTATCTTTATAGTCTGCCATGGTTCCCAATACAGGTGATATCAGCGCAAGAATGATTGCATAAACTGCATTTGCCCACCCTACATAAACACTACTATCTCCTGGTGTAATTTTCGCAATCAACAAGGGGAAGATCACAGTACAGGTCGTTAATACCTGAGCACTATTTCCAACATCATATAAAATCCAGCTAGCTTCTTCCTTGGTAAAACCCATTTTTTTCAGCATCTTCAATAACATAAGGAAACCCTCTCTTTTCTCTTGATTTTATTATATCAAGTTTTTCATACCATTCCTATCTTCTTTACCATCTTTTCACAATTCTTATGTATTTTTTTTCAATCATTTTGAAACAACATGGATGGCTTTTCCTTCCATAAATGCTTGAATGGTTTCTCCCACAAGTCGCAATAATCGCTGTCTTGTTTCTAGACCACGCCATCCCATATGTGGTGTCAATACAACACGATCCATGTTGTAAAAAGGATGATCCTCTCTTGGAGGTTCTATTTCTTGCACATCTAATCCAGCACCTGCGATTACATCTGCTTCTAAAGCCATGATCAATGCTTCCTCATCAACTAATGCACCTCTTGATGTATTGATCAAAAAAGCCGTAGGCTTCATCAATCGTAGCGTATTTGTATTTATCAAATGCTTTGTTTCTGTCGTCAAAGGACAATGGAGAGACACGACATCACTTTGTTTCAACAAGTCTTCTAAAGAAACATAAGTGACCCCTTGACTATCTTTTGGTGTTCTTGTATACACCAACACCTTCATATCCAATACTTGTGCTATCTTAATAACCTCTTTACCG
Organism: Hoskinsella mucinilytica; assembly: GCF_045223415.1. Lineage (NCBI taxonomy): Bacteria > Bacillati > Bacillota > Erysipelotrichia > Erysipelotrichales > Erysipelotrichaceae > Hoskinsella > Hoskinsella mucinilytica. Next base: position 53,788 of record NZ_JBEQZJ010000002.1, read on the forward strand.
ATATTTCCCTCTCCTATGATTCCAATCGTTTTATCATTCAATTCAATATGATCTACCATCATATGTTCCACAAAGTTACGATGATCCTTTTCAAACAGCATTCTTTGTTGTTTGGTCATAGAGCTAGCCAACATCAACATCAATAAAATAACCGTATGAGCTACTCTTTTGGTAGAATACGCAGGTGTATTGCAAACCATGATTCCTTTTTCCTTACAAGCAGATAGATCAATATTATTATAGCCTGTTCCTGCTTCACAAATCATTTTAACGTTTGATGGAAACTGATCGATCATCTCTTTCGTTATCAAATATTCCTTTGTTACAACAATATCCGCATCCTGAATTCTTTCTAATAGTTGCTTGGGAGTGCTGTCATCATAGCACGTTACGTTACCTGGTATACAATGGATATCCAACTTTCCATCATAATTAATTTTTCCTATATTCACACAAACAATATTCATTCTTCTTATTTTCCTTTCCTATCATAAAATTCCACTTCAATAGAGGATCGTTCCAGCTTCATAATGGCATAGCTTTTATCATTCCCATCCATTCCAAACAATAAAGATCCCGGATTTACAAGAGTGACACCATCTCTTATCTCATGTATTCGTATATGCGTATGTCCAAAACATACGATATCACATTGCTTCTTTTTCGCATAGCGTACAATATGACGATACAAGGTTTCCATGCATAGTTGCATGATATCACAGTCTTTATCTGTTTTCATTGCGAAAACCTCTTCTATCGTCTCAGCTTCAAACATATCTCCATGCGTACAAAGTATGCGATGCCCCATTACTTCAATGACTTTTTCTCTTGGAAGCTTTGTTGCCTTATCATGATTTCCTTTCACTATAACAAAACCATCCAGTTCTTTTAAATCAAACCCAATATCACCTAGATCAATCATTAGATCCGCATCGCTATGCTCATGAATTACTTCTCTTGTAGCATCTAGTTCTCCATGAGTATCACTTAATATTAATATTTTCATGACCATCACCTAAAATAATTATAACCTATTTTATTTAAAACGATATGCTTTTCTAATTAGATATTTTATCTTATCATTTTCTGTATCAATTTTTATCGCAATAATACATCTTTTTGAAAAAAACTGTTGCAATGTCAAAAATATGATGTTATAATATCAAAGCAAATGCGGGCGTGGTGAAATTGGCAGACACGCTAGACTTAGGATCTAGTGCCTTGCGCGTGCAGGTTCAAGTCCTGTCGCCCGCACCATTTTGTAAAATCAGCCTTGTAAAAAGGCTTTTTTTTATATCTTTTAGACAGTTTTATATGAATAAACAAAAGCTCCCTCACACTTATAAGGGAGTTTTTCATATTTATCTACTTCAACTATCACATAACAAGAAACCTAATCTAGCAAAATACGGATATATTAATTGTTCTACTTTATTGTTCTATTCATCACAAAAAATACTTTAAAAATTTATAGTACCTTTAAGGATAAACAAATGATTTACTGTTCAACCTTATCCTTATCTTTCTTCCATAATGCTTTTAAAATTGATCATAGTTTTACTCACATCATCCTAATGACGATTCCTATTTGACTAAATAAATGGATCTTCTACTTCTTTATATAGACTTCTTCCCTCTCACCATCATATCCAAAGTATCCCAAATGGTCTAATAATGAAACTATATTCACCTCTATACCTATGTAATATAACATATCGTTTGTAATTTATTAATTTCTTCCTATAAACAACAAATCTCAGTGAAGTTAGTAAAAAACAGAGGATGATATAAGCCTACCATCCTGCATCTTCCTCTGTTTATATTAATCTTTTGTTACAATGAAATTCATTGTTTCCGTTCCTGCATTTTTTTCAACTATCGTTCCATTGATTTCTACTTTTGTTTTGATCGTATAAGTGATACGATAAGTTCCTGTCTCTAAATCGTCTTTTAATTGATATGTCTGTTTATTCGTTTTCCAGCTTAACTCTTCTTGTAAGGTTCCATTAAATACATCAGATAAATTTAAATCCTCGTATTCCTTTGTATTAGGATTCTTTTTAGAAACAACCTGTTTTACAGTCACTTCACTTGTATCCGCACCACCTTGAGCCACCTTAGTAATCAACGCATTGATAGTTCTATCTGTCTCATCTATTTTGAATATAGGCTCATCAGGTGTAAGCATTTCTACAGCAATGGAATAGCGATAATCCTTTAATTTAAAGTTATATTGCACATTCGATACTGTTTTCGCCGAGGTATCACCTGGATAGTTTGCCAATGCTCCACTGACAAGTTCAATATCAAAACGATAGTTGCCAGATGGCACATTACTTAGATTATCCATGGATACATAAATATTTGATGTAGCCTCTGTCATTTGATCTGCAAGTACGACTGTTAAACTATCCCCTGATGTACTATAACGAACACCATTACTAATAATTTTCCACGTCTGTGGTATATCAATATAACGGTTCAAATCCTTGTTAAACAATTTCACTTTCACGCCCATCTGTCGCCCATCACCAGTGGTATCGATTCCTGCATTTGCATTTTGAACAGCAGTTTTTAAGTCTATTTGAAACGTCGTATTCATTGGGTAATCCGGTGTTAAAGTAACTGTCCCAGAAGCTTTCTCACTGCTTAATGAATATTCTTTCTTATCACCATGAACCGCAAATACGGTTGACATTGTTGCATTGTATACAGAACTACCAGAACTACTTACAGCATCGAGTGTTACAGTGATGGAATCTGCTGTAAATGTAGTTGCTTGTGCGAAGTCTATGACAAAGATGAAGTTTTCCTTTTGTCCTTTCTCTCTTACAGGTTGATACTGCGTATTCGCTGTTTCATTTTTGATGAAATTACTAAGATTGATCTGTGATTTACCGCCAGTAGGAACTGTGTATTCATAATATTCATCATGTGTTCCTTTTTTATCTACCATCAGAATCGTTGTTCCTTCCGGAAGTGTTGTTGAGAAAGATAATGTATGATCAGCAGGTATATCTTTTAATTGCCCCTGCCGTGCATATTGTAAAGTTACAGAACTCTCTTTTGATATTGTGATACCTACTTGAGGGCTTGCTGAATTATAGGTATATGTTTGTCCGGCTCGATCATATTTCTTGCCTGATTGTAACGCAACATCTGTATATTCTTGATGTTGTTCTCTTATGATATCCAAAGTCACATTCATTTTACCTGTTTCAATTTCTGAACCATCTGGCTGTAGTTTGATCATATCTATAGTAAATGTTACCTGCAGGGGTGCTGATGAATCTGTTGTGCTGATACCATCAAGATTAGAAAGATCCACCTGTATGATTGGATTTGCCGTTCCTCCATTAATAGAACGCATTTCCCCTTGATTGACTTCATCCACAACAATCTGTTTTCCAGTCCCATTACTACTTCCGACAATATAACCAGCTTTTCGCTGTTCCAACCAACCATTTTGTCCAGTGCTGATAGACAGACCTAACGTGGTATTAACATCATCTGTTGATGTTAATTGCCCTTCTTCTTTGATTGTGAATGTTTCAGATGATCCATTTTGTGTCTTAATTTGTAAGGATGAAGTATCCAAACGATAAATGGAACCATCTGCGGAATCTCCTTCAAGTTGGGCTGTTTTTCCTCCAGTAGGCTTATCTGACATGGTTAATTTTGCCTGTCTGTTAAGCAAAGCATTTGCAACTTTCCAGTTTCTCCATACTGTTCCTTCTTTATCATGCGTAGGTGTTATTTTTTCATGACATGTAATGCCTTGATCTGCATCTGTAGCATTAGCATAATAGAATCCACTGTCATCATCTGAACCCATACCACCTAGAATATAGATACCTTTTTCAAGATTATTACCATCTTTATCATAACGTCCTAATAAGGTAAAGCCTTTGACATCACCATAGCCCGGACGAGATACGTCCTCATTGGTACGCAATTCCAGTGCTTCTCCCTGCTGCATATAGATCGTATTGTTAATCGTTAATGCATTGGATGCTGTAGTTACATTCCCAGCACCATCTTGACTCTCAATACCTAATAATAGGTTCGCAGGTGTTTGCAGTTTGACTTCACTTCCATCTTTTAATATCAGATTTCCAATTCTATTCAATGAATATTGAGAAGTCGCAATCAAGTTTGCACTATCTGTTGTTCCGCTAATCTCTATCTTACTTTTTTCAATCGTTAGCGTATCTGCTCGCTGAATAGACAAGAGTGCTGCTTCATAATTCTTAAGAATAAAAGTACGATTTCCTGATACAACACATTTGTTTCCATCTCCAAACAAACTTTCTCCAACGTTGAATGTTGTGTAAGACTCTGCATCTACATTCACTTCTGCATCGCCCAATACATATGGGTTAGAAGCATCAAAGGAAGTTCCAGAAGCTGCTTTATTCCCACCTCCAAAGATTGACTGCATAATCGTGATTTCGTTACTTATAGGTTTAATACCTACCGTATTTCCATCTGCTGCAAATTTACCTACATGCACTTTGGTATTCCCTGACACGATTGCACTATCCGATCCACCGAAGACATTTCCTGTATCTCTATTTGAAGCAGTTCCTATTGTTCCACTGATAATATCTACATGTGTATCTCTTCCAACCGTACCTTGGCTTCCTCCACCAAAGACATTACCACTGATAGATGCATCTGCAATAACGATATAGACATCTTTCTTGACATTCGATGTAGCGCCAAAGCCGGCACCGTAGACACTTTCAGCAATCTTACTACCTTGTATCTCAATCAACGTTGAATCCTCGATACTACCTTCTTCAGAACCACCATAGACATTTTTCGCAGTAGCAGTAGCACTCATATTGATTTTTGTATTGAATACCTGTGTATTGACACCTTTTCCACCACCAAATACATTTCCTGTTACTTTTCCATTTATGGTTAGGTTTGAAACTCCTTTTACGGTTCCTCTTTGATTACTACCTCCGTAAATATTTCCCTGCACAATGGCACCTTCATCCACCGTGATGTAGCTATCACTCTCTGGCGCATTTCCAATCCCTGCATTCTGTTTATCTTCGATACCTACCTGATTTCCTGCTCCATAGACATTTTCATTAACGACAGAGCCTTCCTTCAATGTGATATGAGATGATGTAAAAGTTCTTCCTTCATCTCCACCACCATAGAGATTGGTTATCTTAGCACCATTATTAACGATAATAACAGGAGTATATGTTTTCGTACCATTACCAAGACCACCACCGTACACTGTCCCTACTGTACCATTGATCGTTAAGTCAACGTCTTCTACATCACCTGAATTATTAGAACCACCATAAAGACTTGTGACCTTCATAGATGGATTGATGATTACATCACTCTTTCCGGTGATACCAGCCTGATCTCCTCCTGCAAAGACCTTATCTATCACTCCTGTATCAGTGCCGTTATTTGTATTACCAACTGTAATGCTTGCATTTGAAGTCTGACCAAGATTTCCACCACCATAGACATTCTCTATTGTTGCATAGCCATCAATCTTGATCACAGGGCTTTCCGTTACTGTAGATTGACCATATCCACCACCATAGACATTGGTTACTTTAGGAATTGATCCTACAGAACCGTCTACCTGTATCTGTGGATTTTTCACAGTCCCATTATTATTGGAACCACCATACATATTTTGAACAGTAGCTGTAGAAGTTGCCTGAATCTTAACTGTTCCATCAACACCGGCTTCATTTCCGCCGGCAAAAGCATTTGTTACATTAGAGCCTGTATCAATGAGTACATTTGTATCAGTAACCAGACCTTTATTACCTCCGCCATAAACATTGTCGACAAAAGCATTTTGAGTAGTTATAGTAGGAGATTCTGTAGTTGTATCTGCTCCATATCCTCCGCCATAGACATTACCAGCATATCCTTTGATATTGATAACTGGAGCTTTTACAAGACCGGAAGAATTTGCGCCACCATACACATTACTGATTTTATTAGCACTATCAGAAGTAACTGTTATCGTTGATACTCCAGTAACATCAGCCTGTGTCTTATCAGTAGCATTTCCACCACCAAACACATTATCAGCTTTACCTGCTAGATTTAATATAGGAGAATGAACACTACCTGATGAATTACATCCGGCATAAATATTGCCAGCACTTGATCCAGCCAAAGAAGTGATCTTAACATCGCCAGTGATACTTGCTTGATCAGATCCACCAAAAGCATTCTTTACATATCCACCATTCAAATTAACAGTGGAATTTGTAACAGTACCTTTTTCTGAACCACCGAATGCATTTCCAGCAATATCTGCACCACTTTCAACATTTAATGTTGCATTTGTAACAGAAGTATTTTCTCCCTTACCTCCTGCATAAACACTATTTGCAACAGACCCCTTAATATCAATTACAGAAGTAGTCGTGCTACCTTTATTATTGCTTCCTCCGTATATGTTTGCACCAATGGTAGGAGAACCTGACAGACTTATTTTAGATGAAGGTACTCCTATATTGTTTCCTGCACCAAACAAATCACCATTGATACTTCCACCAGATATATTGATAGTAGAACTTCCTAATAATGTTCCTACTTCTCCACCGCCGTAAACATTTCCCTCAATAGTTCCACCCGTTATATTCATAGTAGTAGAACCTTCCACTCTACCATAAGATTCATAACCACTATCTGCAATACCTTTACCTGCACCAAATAGATTGCCTTTGATAGTACCCCCACTCATATTTAAAGTAATATTTCCAGTAGTTCTGCCTGAATTAGCTGATTGCTTTGCACCAATACCGCCGCAATATACATCATGATTGATTGTTCCACCTAAGATATTGAGAGTTATATTTCCATCTACTAAGCCATAATTTGAGTACCATCCTGATGAAATAAATTCAGAAAATCCATGACCACCTCCATAGAATGTATCAATGACAGCATCTCCCTCTACGGTAACAGTAGTACTACCATAAAATTTGGAGCTCGCTCCACCACCATAAAGTTGATTGATTTTACCACCTTTTATATTAGATTCCACATTGCCATATACATTCACATTGACATTCATATCTTTCCCCATTCCTGCTGTATATAGTTTTTCAATGCTTCCACCTGTCACATTAAACTGAACAATTTGTCCAACATGATAGTCACCAGTACTTGTTTGACCTGCACCAACTAAGCAATATATTTCAGCAGTACCAGATACATTCACAATGGCATTACCATAAGTTGTCTGACTTGCTGACGAGCCTATTCCAATTGCACCAAATTTTCCCTTATTTATATTCATTACAATACTAAGATATCTGCTGCTTGAAGTATTTGTCGCATTTCTTCCATCGCCTGCCAAACGTGCAAAATCGACACCATCGCTATTAGATGTAAAAACAACTGGATCATCTAGAGATAACCCATGTCTATAAGATGCATTTGACGGCATCCCTTGTAAAGATCCTGACCATCTACCCATTGCACAATCGATATTTTTTCTACCTGCTGGAAATCCAGCTGCTTGTGAATATTGTGTAAGATTAATATGATCACCAATGCTCGTCCCTTCATCAAAAGTAATATTATTTCCATTAGCTCCCCAGTTTAAACCATCTTTTGTTGAATCAATAACAAGATTTCTAAATCTAGTATCAGCTTTTAAATGGAAACTTCCAGAAAAACATAATATTACATCCTTTGTCGTACCTTGAAGTGTTGCATTTCTTCCTTCAGAAGTAGTATCTGGCCATCCATAATAACTAACAGATGTTTGATTATAATTGGATTGTATCTCAATAATATTAGTTTCTACAGTCCCATTAAGTGGTAAAACCGAAAATGCCTTTTCTAGTGTTTTGTAAGGTGATACTTGGGTTCCGTTGTTACCATCATTACCACTTGTCTGATTAACATAAACAATCGTAAAATCAGCCCATTGTGCTTCTAATTCTAGAGTTCCAGTTGTGTTTGCTGATAAAAGCCCTAGATTAAATTTTATCGTATCTGGTTTCACTATATCATTAACTGCAAGAGCCTTTCCTGAAGGATATGTAGCTGTAATTCCATTAATAGATGTTACTTTCCAACCTGTGAATACTTTGTTATTAGGTGCTGTAAACATATTTTTATCTGGCTCAAATTGACCTTCTGCATAATATTTCTTATCTGTATTTGAAGATTCTGTATAAGTAACTGTAATAGGTTTCGCCGCATCAATTCCAGTTATTTCATTTGTTGTAAAGGTTGTAGGATTAGCGACCGTTCTTGCCTTGCTTTGCTTTGATACAGAGATGATTGCTCTAAACAAAGAAGTATGATCATTTTCATTTGATTCTCTAATAAGTGTAGATTTTGTTTCTCCTTCAATATCTTTCCAATCACTATCTAAGGTCTTGATCTGCCACTGATAGGACATGACATATCCCTGTATATCAGCAATTTCGGTATCAGTTATCTTATTGAAGATAGAATAAGTTGTTTTATTTTCTTTTATTGATTGCCTGATTTCAGGTTCAAGAGTTGCTTTTGTTTCCCATCTTGAATTCAATAAAATAGTATCAATTGTATCATCAATTACCAACCGTTCCTCTTCATTGACTTCTTTTCCTTGATAGGTCCATCCAATAAATTTTGATTCATGTAAAGCATCATCCATACTTGGATTTGTTAATCCTGTTACTGGTTGTAATGGGACAAAAACAGAACTGTCAAATACAGGAAGATTTCTTGTTAAAACATCGTCCAGCTTTACCGTAACAAATCTTTCAGCTTTTTGATATCCGGCATCATTCATAACTTGAATAAAGGATGCATTACTATCTTCACACTCAAAACCACCATGAAGAGTAGAAAAGAATACATTACTACCCATTTGTTGTTCTGTGATTGTTTTCACTTCCATGACTGGGTCTATCGCTATACCCTTATCCTCCTCACTCGTGGGTTCGTTTCCTTCATTATCAATATCCTTTTTTTCAACATTTACAGAAATATCTGCTGATTTGAAATAATTAATGATCTTCATAAACTGAGGTGCATTCCTTTCATCACTTCCATAAAATGCACCATTACCAATATGAATCACGGTAGCCGGTATTTCCAATGTGTCATCCAACCCTTCACAGTTATAGAAAAGATAATCTCCAATTGAAGTGATACCATCTTCTATGACCACTTGACTGATCTGACTTTGATATTCTAATAATGGTGTTGTATCCGCTGTAAAGTTTCTGATGTCTCCTTCACCACTTAATGTAAGTGTTCCATCCTTTGTTAGTATCGCTTTTACATTATCATCATTAACACCTATTGGTATTGAAGCAATGATTTCTTCCTCTTGAAAAGCAAATAAATATTTATCATCATTTAACAATAATCCTAATAAGCTTCCTACAAGAAAAAGAGAAGCAATAAAAAGCTTTAAGTTTTTGTTGTGACTCTTCTTTCTGTTCATAATTTTAGCCTCCCTTACCTAATTGGATATCTGTCCAAGCACATCAATTCGTGCTGTTCTACCGTTTGCTGTAACTGTAAAATACTCACTTTCCTTTATCGTATCAGTCACAAAGAATCGGACAATATGACTGGAATCCTGCGCTAAATGAAATGTTGTGTTCTTGCCTGTTACATTTGAAAGAAGCTGATCTGTCGTATCGATCGTTACCCATGAAGGCCATGTGATTGCTACATTGGTTTCTCCTGCAACACCAATACGTATATCAATGTAATTATTATGCTTTTCTAATTCAGCATCAAAGGTCGTCGTTTTCTCAATCAACTTAAATTCTCCTAAGAGTGTCTGTGTAAAACCTGTGTTTTCAGAACTTGGTTTCGCAACCGCAGTTACTTTGAACGTATGATTAGTAGGTACATGTCCACCAGGAACAGTAATGATAACTTTATCCGTTGTTTCAGTTGCCGAACTTAACTTGAGGGTAGCTCCATTACTGATGTTTTGTTCATTTACTTGTAAATTTAACTGTGCATCATCTACGGTTATTGTGTAATCAATATCAATACTTGATGTTCTTAAGCTATCTTGCCAATTTCTAATATCAAGAACCACAGTATAATCTTTACTCATATTCCAATTATTCATTTCATGTGTCATGGCCGTCCCTTCCTGTAAGGAATCAGATGCAAAATAGAAATTTTCTGGTCTGATCATATGTTTATCTGACTTAGTCTCGCTTATAAATTTAGCGAATGAAACACCACCTAAGATAATCATAACAATTACACAAAGGGATAGTATTTTTAAGATAAGCATTGTTCGTTTGTTACCTATATTCTGCTTTTTCATACTTGTACCCCTTTCTTAACTCATTGCCTGTTTGGTTATTATTCTGATTCTGACATAGTCTATTTCGGTGCTAAGTTCTGATGCATTCTCAGACGATGGCCATTCTATTTTTAATTTATAAGAATGTTTTCTATCATTTAAATTAAGTGTTCCTGCCTTTGTTTCAGTATTTGCTTCTATGGTTTGACTGATCATATTTGTCGTATCTTCTGTAGGATTTGAATTAACAGGAGTAAAAGTAAATTTCAATGGGATATTACCTGTTGATTCAGCAATAAAGGTATAGGTCATTTTGACTTCAGCAGATCCTGTCGTATCATAATTAGCGACATCAAATGCTATTTCCGTAGAAGTTCCTGGCTGTGTTGGCATTTCTACATCGTTAATTTGAAATGTTGACGCATTTACAAATCTTGCAGTAATTGCAGTACCTTGTCCTTCCACTGAGGAAGCATAGCGTGCTAATGTCACGGTACCCATGACCAACAGTATCAACACTAATCCGATTGCTGTTTTCTGTATTGTTGTTTTCTTTCTCATTCTATTGCACCTCTAGTTCTTCCTCTCTCAGATACTACCTGATCTTATTTCTCTTTTACCGCTTCTTCTACATGTACTCCCAATTTAAGCTCAAATTGGGATTGATTTCTTCCTAGCTCGGTATCTGTTTCATTTGTCTGATCAAATGGCCATCTCCATTCCAATCGATATAGCTTTTGATTGTTCGTGCTCTTATGACCTATGATACCTTCGTCATATATGGTCAATGCTCCATTCTTCAAACTTTGCCATTTCACATTCTTATCTACCACACTATCGATACTTTGTATCTCTGACAGTCTATATTCTAATGGAAATTCTATCTCTGATACTTTTTGAAGCTGTATGCTGACGATTAGGTCCGTAGAGCGTTGATTCTCCAAGCAGAAGATATAACTTCCCTCTGACCCCGGTTGTATTATTGGAATATCTTCTTTATTTCTCTTTCCTGTATCAAAGAGATCCAATGCGGTTAATGGTGTTGTCATATCCCATGGACTTGTCCATCCTGCCTTGTTTTTACCTCGTACTATGTAACCTTCTGATGGTGAGATCGGTTCCTCTGGATCAGTATCATCTGGATCTGTTGGTTGATTAGGATCATCAGGGTCTGTTGGTGTGTCCGGTTCACTTGGTACGATCGTTTCTACATCACCATCCGGCTTCACATTTGATGGTTTATCTTTTGGTATCTCATTTGTAGTTCCATCTTCACCATTTGTGACTTCATCTCTTTCATCATTGATTTCTACATCATCCTTAGGGAATACGATGGTACCATCCCCTTGTATCACTACTCCATCTTCTAATTTGACACCATCCTTTGGTATATTGATGATCGTATTATCTGGCTTTACCATGTATGGATAATGCACGATATTATTGTTTTCCAAAACAACGGTTCCTGATGGTAGCACGATCTGCCCATCATCTACCTTTAGCTGTCCATCCTGTGTAAAGACCTTTCCTTTATCTGTTACTGCATAGCTGTTTTCAGGTAGTAACAGAAGCTTATCTCCATCAACTTCTACTTTCAGTTCAAGATATCGAATGGTCGTAGATAAATGAACCACATATTCTCCATCCTTGTTCTTTGTGATATTGAAATCTTTTCCCTGTTGTTTCTGTTCTACTGATATCAATGCTTTCGCAACGACATGATCCTCTTCATCCAAAACAGAAAGCGTATGTTCTGTTGGATCGACATCTTTGAATAGAAACCATCCATTCTTATCTGTCTTTGTTTCCTTCACTTCGGAATGTAGCTGCACACGACCGTTTTCATATACCCTTCCATCAGAATAGATGACCTGGCCTGATACATGAATGCTTCGTTTCTCTACAGGATCGATCGTTATGGTATCAACAACTGGAAGCTCTTCTGTATGATGATTCAGGATCAGACTAACGCCGATGCTTGAAAAAAGTAAAAGCAACAGTAATAAAAGAACTAGCTTTTTATGCTTTTTTCTCTCTTCCTGTTGAATGGTCTGTTCTGTAGTTTGATCTTTCAATTTATCATCCATAATCATTCTCCTGTTCTTCTCTCCCTTAGCAAAGCTCACAGAGCATTCTGTGGGTTTTGCTAAAGGGCAGTGCTGGCACAGGACACTGCTCCTTAGTTTTTGTGCCTTGATCTGATATAAGATAGTGATTGTACTTATGACGCTGATGCTGCCAACTGTGTTGCTTCTACCTTGACTGTAAAAGTTGCTGTATTTGCTGCTTTTCCATCTGTCGTATCAGCTGTGTTTCCAGTTGCCTTTGAACCATCATCAGTGCCTGTTTCAAATGCCCATGCCCATGTGATATCTTTTTGACCTGTTGCATCTGCTGAAGTTAGAGTACCTGACGTTGTATCTACAGAAATATCTTTAGAAACAAAATCTATATAAGCACCGTTTGCAGTTGTGAAATCTGATTTTCCCTTAGTTACACCATCACATGTGATTTTGAAGTTTGTTGGTAGTTTATTAGCATCATCTACCTTGATACTAATTTTAAGATTTGTCTTTACTTCAGTTCCACTCAGATCATAGTAAAGTGGAACGGTACCAGATGTCCCCGGTGCAATTCTTTCTTTGGCCACTGTAGCAGTAGTGGTTGTTTCACCTAATTTAAATTCTGTAATTGATTCTGCACCACTTGAACTTCCTGCCTTGAAGGCCCATTTAGCAGTAATTGCAGTTCCTGTACCTGTTACCTCACTGGCATACTTCGCAAGCGTTCCACTAGATATGCATGTCGTTACTAACGTTAGCGCAAATGCCGTCATGCCCAATCTTCCGGCTATGCTCTTCTTTCTCTTCATTTCTTTTTTCCTCCAATTTTTCCTTTATATGTAAACATCATCTAATGTTCTGTGCCAACCTATCAGATGTGTATTACAACGATTTCTTTTCATCTATTCTCTATCTGGTCTTTCTCTGCCTTCAGCTTCGCTAGCTCTGCTTCCAGTCTTTCCTTTTCCTTCAGCTGATCTTGTAATGCTTCATTCTCTTTTCTGCTGTCTTTTCTTCGCTTGAAGATGTCATACAGGATATAGAGCGCAAATGGGATTCCCAGACATACCAACATTCCTTGTGTGCTCTGCATGAACATCAGGATATTTCCTAAATTGGGAATACGAAATCCCTTATATACTCCTTGTATCTGTTCCGGATACACTGCCAATCGATCCTCTACATTGTTGTAGTCTCCCTTTGTCACATAGGCTGTCTTTCCTTCATGCTCCGTTACGCTGATGATCCTATGTGTCGTTGCCTTTCCTGATACCAGATACGTGATGACATCGCCTTTCTGTAGGTTTCCTGTATCTTCTGCTTTTTCTATGACGATGACATCTCCTGCATCAAAGGTTGGTTCCATGGATCCTGATAAAACGATCGCCGGTCGATAGCCCATGAACCCCGGCATATTCTCATTGTCTTGAAATCCATTGATGATGATCCCTAGGTTTACCACGATGATCGGGATGAATAGGATACATGCCATCACCCCTATCACGCTTGATAGCTTCATTTTCTTCATGTTCATAAGTTCCTTTCTTTCCTAATGTGTCATGCTCGTGCGATGTCTTTCCTTATCCTTCATCCACATCTGTTCGAACTGTTTGGATTCCATCGGTCTTCCTATCAAAAAGCCTTGTCCGATATCACATCCGATCCTGCTTAGGTATTCTAATTGTTCTTCTGTTTCGATTCCTTCACATATCACCGTCATATCGATCTCATGTGCCAGCTCGATCGTCTTCTCTATGATCGAACGGGATCGTTTATTGTTTTCGATACCATCCAACAAGCATTTATCGATCTTTAGGATATCTGCTGATACGACACTTAAAAAGTTGAGCGAAGCATATCCTGTCCCAAAGTCATCGATGGCTAATTGAAATCCTCGTTTATGTAGATTCGATGCCAGCTTCAACATCTCATCTTGTTGTTCTACGAATGCCGATTCTGTTAGTTCAAATGCGATATCTTCATGTGGTATCCCATATCGATCTACCGTCGAACAGAAATCTTCCAGGTATGTTTCATGTTCTATATGCAAGCGAGATTGATTGATGGATACCGGCTTTAGTTCCAATCCTTCATCCATCCATTCCTTCATCTGTCGACACAACAGCTCCAGCATATGGAAATCAAAGCTGATGATCATCCCATATTCCTCAAATACCGGGATGAAGTCGTTCGGTGGGATGAGCGTACCATCTGCCTTCTGCCATCGACATAGCGCTTCTCCTGAGATGATGCGATGGGTTCGGATATCAAATTGCGGTTGTATGTATAATTTATATTCGTCATTATGCATCGCTGGTATCGCTGCTTCTAATAATTCATTCTTTTGTATCATATTGTTCATCATCGCATCATCATAATAGACAGATTGACTTCCTGCCATATTTCTTGGTACGCTTTGTTGGGCGATCAATGCCTTATCCAACATATCGATGACATGTTCATGATGGATATCCTGTGGCAGATAGATCCCTGCTATGAAACAGATATCCATGTTGATCTTCTTGCTGATGCGCTTATCGATCAGTTTCATGCGTACCTTTCCTTCTCGATACGTCATCTCATCCTTGGTGAAGAATCGATAGGTCAACGCAAAGATATCTTTCTCTATCCTTGCACAGGTCTCTCCTTCTCGACATGTCTTTTTCAAATTCTTCGCTATGTTTTGTAATACCTTGTCCCCTGTGCCATATCCATGTACCCGATTGATATAACGAAAGTTCTTGATCCCAAACTTGATGATGGCATAGGAATCGTTGGGGTATTTCTTGAATATTTCTTCGGTATCATGAATGAAACCGGTCATGTTGCTGATGCCTGTTAGTGGATCGGTATTTACTGCATGATTCAACTTTTCATTCATTTGTGAGTAGGCTGATTGTGCGGCCTCGATATTAAAATAATTATGTTCCTTCAGATCGCTATCTGCTATGGAATTATGGATATGGATGACCTTCCATAAGTTTCTGTCCTTATGCCAGATCACGGAAAAGCGTAGAGGCATCTTCATCAGGCAAGTGGCATCCGATGAGGTCCTTGCGGTCAGGGTTACCATGACGATCCCCAGATCATCACTGATCTCGATCCCATGAAACCATGCGTTCTCTATCAGAAAATATCCATCATAGATCTTGCTTTCTTCTTTGAAGAACATCATTGCTTCTTCTTTATTGCTGCATACCTCATTGATCCCTGTACCTATCCAGCTGATATCCTCTGATAAGAAACCGGATAGCCCGGTATAATCTCGTTTGATGAAATACAATTCTGCCAATCGTTGGGTCAATATTTCCAGTTGATTCGTTATCGTTGTCGACACCACTATCACTCCTACCCTTTTTCCTTTGCGTCCTTCATTTGCTCGTGTTCTTTTTTCTATAATGTTCGATCACCATTTCATCTGCTTGTTCCTTCGTGATCGGCTTTCCCCGATAATAAAACTCGATCTCTTGATCTATATTGACCAGATGTGCGACACCGGCACTTCGATATTGCTCATGTGTGAACATATCCGGCAGTCTTGCCAATATCTTTCTTTCCATTGTGTCTTCCTCCCCTTAGCATTGATTCAACCAATCCCTTACATCGTTATAGCGCTCTTGTGATACCGGTATCCTGATCTCATTCTTCAGTATCAGTTCATAGCGGGATAAGGACATCGTATGATAGCGATTGACCAGGTAGCTCTTATGTACCCGCTTGAACATATCTTTGTTTTTTTCATTCAGCTTTTGTTCAAAATCAAGCAAGGTGATCCTTCCGAATACATCATTCTTTGCGAGATGGATCATGCAGTTCATATCGAAAGCCTCACAATACAAGATATCCGTGATATTGATGATATGATAACGGTTCTTTTGATCCTTGATGGTGATGGAGCCATTTTTCTTGATATCACGATTGACGAGCACCTCAAGATATCCTTTTGTGTATCTTCCTATCTGATGAGGGAAGATCTCACCATCTTGCAGGTTATTCATAGGATTGGATACATGGATGTGCATGATGAGGAGCTTATCCTTTATTTTCTTCCAAACGAAGGTGATGCGTTGCATATCACGATAGATCTCTCCTGAAGCACTTGTTGTTTGACCGGTATGTCTACCGGTAATGACACATTCATGGGTATCATGGGAAACACAGACATAAGCAAACGCAGTTAGTTCGATATCCGGTAGTTCCTTGGATTCTTGTTTCAGGACATCACCGATGACCTTTTTTCCTTCGTAATATTCTTCCGCACAGGAACCGATCCAGATACAGTTCTTATGTAAATGATCGATCGCAAGATCATCATCCTTGTGATAATGGTGCACCATGATCTCCTTGGTCAGTTCGATACAATGACTGATTTCTTCCTTTTTCATGTTATTTTCTATCTCCCTTTGAACAACGCTTTCACAACATAATGAGTATTATGTGGTAGATGAAAAAAATAGGAAAAATGAAACATAAAAAAAGCACCCTGAAGGATGCCAAAACGATCATGATAAGAAAGAAGATGACAAGAGAAAGCTGTATCTGATTTTTTCACAATACCGTTTTCAAGGCTTTTTTGCGCCTTTTTTTCTACTTTCATCATATATAAATCACACAAAAAGTGATAAAAACAAGATTTCCCCAAAATATTTTATTGTTTACCAATAACTATTGTTGAGGAAGATACAAAATGGTAAGATATTTTATGTAAAACGGTTACAATTTCATTTTTATAAAATTGTTACCTATATTTTTGATAAGAAAATATACAAAAAAAACAGTAATTTAAAAGGGTTTTTACTGATACATAAAACATATACCACATAATACTCATTATGTGGTATCGTTATGATATCGCAAGATCTCGAGAATCATGAAAGAACAGTCCCATACGATCGAGGATATTCTGACATTTCTTAAGGCAGGTCTTTGTATAAATACGTGTAGTTTCCATACTGGAATGACCTAGGATATCCGCAAGACGGACTAGGTCTTTTTCGATAGCATAGAACGTAAATGCAAATAGATGACGCAGATTATGTGGATATACTTTTTCCTTATTGACTCCTGCTCTTTCACATAGCCTTTTCATCATGGACCAGATATTACTGCGATCCAAGGGATTCCCATGCTTCGTGATAAATACAGGACCGGAATGGATATGATGCTTCTTACAATATTGAAGCAAGGCCTGTTTTAACTTTTTAGGAAAAATGATTTCTCTGAACTTACCTTTGTTATGGACACAGGCTGAACCATGTTTCAATGCTTCTACAGTGACGTATTGATGCTCACTAACACGTATTCCGGTTCCACAGATGGTTTGCATGAGCATGAAAAGCTGGATGTTTCCAACTGCCAGTGCTGTATCTAACAATCGTTGATATTCTTGTTTTGTAAGATTGTATTTGTCATCATGAAAGATCCTTCTTTGAATCTTCTGTAATTTTACTTTGCATTCGCTCATTCCCATATAGGTAAGCAGACCATTGATTGCGGTAAGCATACTGTTGATACTAGAAGGCTGATAAGACTCTACAAGTGATTGTTTAAAAGCAATCACAACTTCTTTTGTGATGATTTTATCCTCAGGAAGATAGTCATAAAAACAATGGATATCTCTCATATATTTATCAATGGTGGCCTGACTACGTTCTTCTTCGGTTAGATAGCTTTTATATTTTTTGATCGTTCCCAAACATATTTTTTTCATTTTCATCTTGTATCAAATCCTCTTTCATATTCTGGTTTTATCAAATTTTACCATATTTCAGAATTTCGTTTACTGGTAAATTTTACCAAATTATAAGCATATATAAATAACGTTTGGTTTGTGAACAACGTGTAATGAACAATATGAAAATAATTCATAAATGGATCATGTGAAGACATAGCGTTCATACCTGAGCTGATTCATCTCTCTTAGTAACATTATTCTGATTATCTGTCCTTCTTCATAACAGTCATACATAATGAAGTGGTATGAAATCTTTATCGGTTTTTGACAGAAAATTATAGAATCATGTGTTTTCATAAATAGAAAAGATCTTGTTCTTATGGAACAAGACCTAAACCTTAAATCAAACCGATCAATTGTGCAATTTCAAGATTACATTTTAGTACATTGACTTTCTGCTCTCCTAACACACCAAATGATTTTTCTTCTGTATTGCTATTCACGATTTCTAATAATTTTTCTTCAGATAATCCACTAGCCTTAGCTATTGCGGGAATCTGAATAGTAGCTGATTCTACTGAGATATGTGGGTCTAAACCTGATCCGGAAGCAGTTAATAAATCACCGGGCAAATCGGTTTCTTTTACTCCAGGATTAGCTGCAAGAAATTCATCGATATCTTGTTGAACTCGTTCTTTTAAAGCCGGATTTGTATTTCCATAATTATTTGAACCACTGGCTATTCCTGCATAATCACCGTTTTTCTTATCTTCTTCAGTATATGTGTTATAATTCACAGCACTTGGACGACATTTAAAGAGACGTTTATCTGTAAAATCTTGTCCAACAAATTCTGATCCTATGTCTTTACCATTCACTGTTATGAGTGATCCATTCGCTTTATCATGAAAAGCCAATTGAGAAACACCTGTTAATGCCAAGGGATAAAGCAAACCACACATGACCAGCATTACAACCGAAAATATAAACGCTCCTTTAAAATAATGTAGAAATGTTTTCATAGCATCCTCCTAAAAACCTAACATCGCCAATATAGGCGTAATAATAATATCGATTAGTTTTATACCAATAAATGGACATATGATACCACCGATACCATATATCATCATGTTGCGTCCTAACATACGAGATGCAGACATAGGTTTGTATTTAACGCCTTTCATTGCTAATGGAATAAGACATGGAATGATGATGGCATTAAAAATCAGTGCGGATAAAATAGCGCTATATGGTGTTGAAAGATTCATGATATTCAATATCCGCATTTGAGGAATGGCGATCGTAAACATTGCAGGAATGATAGCAAAATATTTTGCGATATCATTTGCAATACTGAATGTTGTTAAAGAGCCTCGTGTAATCAATAATTGTTTACCAATTTCCACTACTTCAAGGATCTTTGTAGGATTACTATCTAGATCTACCATATTAGCTGCTTCTTTAGCGGCTGATGTTCCGCTATTCATTGCCATTCCTACATCAGCTTGTGCTAACGCTGGTGCATCATTGGTGCCATCACCTGTCATAGCAACGATTTTTCCTTCTGCTTGTTCTTTTTTTATTTCTTTAATTTTATCTTCGGGTTTACATTCAGCGATATATCCATCAACACCTGCTTCTGCAGCTATTGTAGCCGCTGTTAAAGGATTATCTCCGGTACACATGATGGTACGAATACCTATATCACGTAATCTTTGAAATCTTTCAACTAATCCTGGCTTAACTGTATCTTTTAAATAGATCACACCAAGAATCTTCTCATTTACACAAACAACCAATGGAGTTCCCCCAAGATTGGATATGCTCTCTACTTTTTCTTTTAGATCCTTTGGAATATTTCCACCAAGTTTTTTTACATACCCTTCGATTGCATCACCTGCACCTTTTCTTATGATTGTTGCTCCATTATTCATATCAATACCACTCATTCTAGTATTGGCGGAAAATTCAATAATTTTAATTTCTTTCTTTTGTTCAAAAGAAAGATCAACTTTGATTCCCATTTGTTCTGCAAGCGAAATCACAGATTTTCCTTCTGGTGTATCATCACTTATTGAGCATAATGCAGCATTATAAATCAATTCATCTTTGGTTATTCCTTCTACGGCGATAAATTCTGATGCAAGACGATTGCCATACGTGATCGTTCCTGTCTTATCAAGAATCATCGTATCAACATCACCACAAGCTTCCACTGCTTTACCGGACATTGCGATAACATTAAAGCGAGTAACACGATCCATTCCAGCTATCCCAATTGCGGAAAGAAGTCCGCCTATGGTTGTTGGAATCAAACATACAGTCAACGCAATTAGAGTAGAAATAGCAATACTTGCTCCTGTATACTTCGCCATTGGATATAGGGATACAATGACAATCATGAAGATGATCGTTAAACATACGAGTAAAGTATTAAGTGCAATTTCATTAGGTGTTTTCTTTCTGCTTGCACCTTCTACAAGAGCAATCATTTTATCCAAAAAGGAATCACCCGGTTCTGAAGTAATGCGTACCTTGATCCAATCAGAAACAACTGTCGTTCCTCCGGTAACACTATTAAAATCTCCTCCACTTTCTTTTAATACAGGGGCGGATTCTCCTGTAATCGCAGATTCATCAATAGAGGCGATTCCTTCAATGATTTCACCATCATTAGGAATGATTTCTCCGATTCTTACCATGACGATATCGCCTTTTTTCAATTCGATCGCACTTATCGTTTTTTCTGTTCCATCTTCACATAACAGATGTGCTTTGGTATCCTTTTTTGTTTTCTTTAATGATTCCGCTTGAGCTTTACCTCGTCCTTCCGCAACAGATTCTGCAAAATTCGCAAATAACACAGTAATCAATAAAATAATGGAAACTATCAGATTGTATACACGCAGATTCTCCCCATCATCCCCAAATAAATTCGGAAAAAAGACAAGAAGTAAGGATACAAAGAATCCGATTTCCACGACAAACATTACAGGATTCTTCATCATGTAAGCAGGATTCAGCTTCGTTACCGCACCTATTAGAGAAGACTTTAAAATATCTTTTGTTACAAATTTTGTTGTTTGTTTTTTCATAGACATATGCTCCCCTTTCTTAGA
The DNA here is from genome assembly GCF_045223415.1 of Hoskinsella mucinilytica. Classification (NCBI taxonomy): domain Bacteria; kingdom Bacillati; phylum Bacillota; class Erysipelotrichia; order Erysipelotrichales; family Erysipelotrichaceae; genus Hoskinsella; species Hoskinsella mucinilytica. The sequence goes on from NZ_JBEQZJ010000002.1 coordinate 74,926, forward strand.
ACCACAAGGTCAGATATTCTGCAATCGGACCCATTGCCAGTGCTGGCAAGAATGTCAATGCAGCGATAATAAGAACAACAAATACAAGAATAACACTGAATGACATCGTATCTGTTCGTAATGTACCAACAGTTTCATTCATATAACGTTTTTTGAGTAATGAACCTGCGATTGCTAATTGTATGATAATAGAAAGATATCGACCAAAGAACATTGCAAGTCCTGTAGTTATATTCCAAAAGCTGGAATTATCCGCTAGTCCTTCAAAACCTGATCCATTATTGGCAGCAGAGGAAGAATACTCATATAGAACTTGGGTCAAACCATGGAATCCTGGATTAGTGATTCCTTCCATACCTTGTTGACAGGATACAGCTAATGCAGAAAATCCTAAAATCAATAGTGGATGAATGATAATACAAAGAGCTGCTAATTTCATTTCTTTTCCTTCGATCTTTTTTCCAAGATATTCGGGTGTTCTGCCTATCATCAATCCACAAATGAATACCGCTAAGATTGCATAAATTAGCATATTCATCAAACCAACGCCGATACCACCAAATACCACATTTAACATCATATGAAGCAATGGAATCATACCGCCAAGTGGGGTTAACGTATCATGCATATTATTAACGGTACCTGTAGTAAATGATGTCGTTACCGTAGTGAATAGAGATGATTGAGCAATACCGAAGCGTACTTCTTTCCCTTCCATGCTGCCCATTGTTTGGGAAATCCCCAGCTTTTCTAGAATAGGGTTACCTTGAGACTCTGCCCAGAAACATACACTCAAACCAATCAGAAAGATGATTCCCATTGCGATGAAAATCGTTCTTCCTTCGTGTCCGAAAATGATTTTTTTCCGTTCTCCGCCTTTTCTTTCTAAATGGCGATCATATACCATATGTCCAAAGGCTATGACACAAGAACCTGGAAGTATCATCATAGACAACAATTCCGCAATGTTGGAGAATATTGTTGGATTTTCTAATGGTGTTGAAGAATTAGCACCTAAGAAGCCGCCTCCATTCGTACCAAGATGTTTGATAGATTCTAAGGCAGCAATAGGCCCTTGAGCAATATCCTGAAGTTTACCTTCTAATGTTGTAATCGTTAGATTTCCAGACAGTGTTTGTGGTACACCTTGAGAAACAAGAAACAGTCCGACAAGAAAGGATACCGGAATTAGGATACGAGTCGTACAACGAACCATATCAACATAATAATTTCCTAGTTTTCTTCCACATAATCCTCGTACCATCGCCATACAAGCTGAATAACCGGTAGCTGCAGATGTAAACATCATGAATATAATAACCAGCATTTGAGATAAGTATGATAGTCCAGATTCACCAGAATAATGTTGAAGATTTGTATTTGTCATAAAGGATATGATGGTATTATAGGATAATGTTTGTTCCATTCCATCGATTCCATTTGGATTAAATAATCCAATTGATTGTATTCTTAAAATAATGTATCCAACCAAAACCATGACAGCATTAACCATCAAGAGTGTTAATGCATATTTTTTCCAACCCATATCTTCAGTATCAATTTTAAATATTTTATAAATAAAATTGTCTACATGATTAAATACGGGATCAGCAAATGTTTTGTTATTCGTAGCAAGATGATAGGTATATTTCCCCATCGGAATAACAAGAATCACAAACAATGCTAATGTTAACCCAATTTGTAACATAACGTACTCTCCTTTTACATATACTTTCTCTGATTAAAATTTTTCGGGATTGATCAATGCATATACTAAATAAATCATAATAGCAATGATCAAAAGGCATAATAGTGCCATACTCTTACCTCCATTAACGATTCACTTGTTTTTCACACCAATTAGCAAATAACTTTACAAGACCAAAGCCTGCGACCAGCATAATGATCATCAAAATATCAAGTGTCATCATATCAACTCCTTTTCTGTAAAGCTATCTCATTCTAGCACGAGAAAAAGAAACGCAGTGTTAAGGTTATGACTTAGTTGTTAAGATGGTATTAACATTTAGATTTTATATGATTGCAATTATTTGTACCTCTATCATTCAACGATCCTTTCAAAATGTTTACATGATAATCATTTTCTTTATGTTGCCTTAATAGACATAGGTCAGTGTGCAAGATATACTACCTTAGTGAATTTAATGGAAAACATAAAGGAGAAAAATAATCTATGATAAATAAAAAAAATATGAATTCTATCGTATTGGCAATCATTGGATTTGCTACATTATCATTTGCTATCAGCATTATAAAAGAAATACTTTATCTTGATTTAGAATCTACATTCCTTCATCAGATCATAAATATATTGATATCATTTATTGGTATGATCTTTATGGATATCGCATTCCTTTGGCTTTTATGCTTTATAAGAAAGAATCATTATAACTTTATTGTGATAAACAATGCTTTAAAAAAAAGCTTATATTTTATCGTTACAGGTTTTATCATTAGCGTTATTCAAATCATCGTCAATACACTTTTTACATTTACTATCTATGTTCCTTTCTTGTATACTATCATAAGTTCTTTGATTACGGTCATATTTCTTCTTTGGAATATGTTAGCGGTTTTTTCTATAATAGATGGCGAATCATCTGTATACAAAATCTTGACCCTTCCATTGGATCTGATGAAGCGCCATGCAATCGTATTTTTAAAATATAGCATTCCTTTTATTCTATGGGTCATCTTCCAACAGGAGATCCTCATGCAATTGATTCAACGATTATCACAAACGGACAATGGTTCCATGATGTTACAAAACATACTATCTGTAAATGATGTACATATTCAAATAACGATCACATTGATTTATTTTTTCACCTTTATCGGACAATTTAGTGCTCTTTTTCCCTTCTATTTAGTTTCTACTAAATATTATGATCAAGATACTTCCATATCCTGTATTAAAATAAATACAATGCAAAGCAAACATTGTTGAAAAAAATAGAAGTAATTTTATATCAATAAAAAATAAATTAAGGTAGCATAATTCTAACTTTTTAGAGTTATTCTACCTTTTTTGATTACAGGACTTTAAATGTTTATGAAACAGCGTCATGTTACAACTTATTATTGTATTGTTTTCTGTGATTTTGCTTACGCATGGAATCCATTGCAAGTGCGATTTCGTTCAACATCGTTGCTAACATGCTACGTTCAAATGGTGATAAAACTTCTTTTTGCTTCAAAGCGATTCCGACAACAGCATAAACCTGTTCCTTCTTTCGAATGGAATAATACACAGCATTTGCATATGGCAAGGTACTAGTTGATACACCGGCTTTGCGATTGTTTTTCAAAACCCATTGGGCAACCGCACGCTCATTTTCAGAAAGGAATCTTTGCTCCTCTTCTTCACATAATTGCTCGTGATAGATCACCGGATCTTGAAGCTTTCCGTTTTTCACACTATAAATGATGATGGTACGTTTTAACAGTTTATACAATTGACGAATTGCCTCTTCTGCTAACTGAACCATATTTTCAGCCAATTGTAGTTGTTGTGAAGTTTCCAATAAAAGCTCCATGCGATGTGCTTGCATAGCATTTACTCTAAGCTGCATACGCATTGTTCTAGTCAAGGTACTAATGATAAAAGAAACAATGAATAACACTGCAAAGGTCATCGCATATGCAGGATCATATGCCTCTAATGAAAAACGAGGTACTGTAAAAAAGAAATTAAATAAGACAACGATCAATAAAGATACACTCAACCCATAAACACGAGAGCTAGTGCTATAAGATATGAGAACGATTGCCAAAAGATACACCATGATGATATTTGATTCAGGCAGCTGAAAATAAAACATGAGCAAATTAATTCCGGTTGCTGTAAAAAACAGGAATACCGTAATATAAAGATCACGATGATCAAACGTACTACAAAGCTTCCAATTTAGCTTTTTCTTTTTCATAGACTCGACATGTGTGTCTGGAATGATATAGATTTCAAGATCTGGTGCCAACAAAGCAAGCTGGTCAATGATTGTTTTCGCACGGGAATGTGGCCTTGGAGAGGAGCGTCCGATCACAATTTTTGAGACACCACTGATTTTAGCATATTCACTTATTTGCTGTGCAACATCATCACCAACCACTGAAACGATATTCGCATGAAATCGCTGTGCAAGACGACGGTTTTGTTCTAGCTGTTCCATATCTTCTCGACTAAGCATTTCCTCATTTCCACTCTCTACATAAAGTGCTGTAAATTCCGCAAAGAAAGCACTTGCCATGCGTGCTGCTGTACGAATGACCTTAGCATTGCTTTGAGATGGGCTCAAACATAGAAGAATATGCTCTCTGGTAGACTTACGATCTTTTAGACTGACCCGCTTATTTACCCTATCCGCACAACGACGCAATGCAATTTCACGTAATGCAATTAGATTATCTCTCACAAAAAAATTATGCAATGCTTTCTGTGCAGCCATCTTTTGATATATTTTCCCTTTTTTTAGTCGTTCTATCAATTCATCTGGTTCGATATCTACAAGCTCCACTTGATCTGCATCATCAAATACAGTATCAGGAATACGCTCTTGAACTTGCACTCTGGTAATTCCTGCAACAACATCTTGTAGACTTTCTAAATGCTGTACATTTACAGTTGTATATACATCAATTCCGGCATGTAGCAGTTCCTGTATATCACTATAGCGCTTAAGATGTCTTGACCCACGTGCATTGGTATGTGCAAGTTCATCCACTAAAATCAATTGCGGATGCCGCTGTAATGCCTGATCCAGATCAAATTCTTCAAGCGTGATTCCATGATACGTAACAGTTTTTAAGGGTATGCTCTTCAATCCCTTCATCTGTGCTATCGTATCAATACGATCATGCTTTTCAATATAACCAATCACTACATCGATTCCTTCTCGCTCCCGCTCATGAGCTGCCTCTAGCATAGCATAAGTTTTTCCTACACCTGCACAATACCCGAAAAATATTTTCAAATGTCCCTGTTTCATCATGATCACCTTATTTCAGTATAACAGAATTACAACAGCACTTTATCATTATCCACATCATATTCATAGGAAACACATAGATCTTTATAGAATCTAAACATCTGTGAATAAATAAAGAAGAGGACATACTTTTGACTTTATCTGTATCGATAAAAATCATGTATATAGTACCTATCATATAAAATATCAAATTTCAATCAATACATATAAAAACAGTCAATTAAGAGAATACAAACTATTTCTCTATCATGACTGTTTTTATATTTTATATGTATAACATTAGTGCATGTGACACTGCTTTGTATTTATAGCTGATTTCAAAAGACGATATGCTTCACAAAGTAAACCTATTGCGAAAAGGATTCCTATTATACTTATGACAATATCAAAGGTATTTAACATATCCATCACCTTCCTTACACTTATAGTTTACCAGTGCTTGAGTAAAGGTGCTGTTAGTAGATTTCCTTTGGTGTTAAGATGTTGCAAAGAGCTCTTTACTACCAAATGGTCTTATTGCTATTCATCTACAAAACGATATCCGACGCCAACTTCCGTCAGAATATAACGAGGATGTGAGCTATCTTTTTCGATTTTTCTTCGTATATTTGCCATGAATACACGTAAAGATTGTGAATCTTCACAGGTGCTATATCCCCATATGTTACGTATTATAAAACTATGTGTCAGTACTTTCCCGGCATTTTCAATCAAAAGCACAAGCAATTTAAATTCAATCGGTGTCAAATGAATTTCATTTTCATCAACATATACCTTATATTTTTCAAAATCCACACGCAAACCATCCAATATAAAAATCTTTTCTTTTACGACTTGTGGTGTTCTTTTGCGTAACGCCACACGCACTCTGGCAAGCAGTTCATTGATATGAAATGGCTTTGTGACATAGTCATCAGCACCAAGATCCAATGCCTCCACCTTTTCCTTTTCTTGTCCACGAGCAGATACCACCAGAATCGGTACTTCGCTTTGTGCTCGTATTTGAGACAACACTTCACTGCCATCAATATCCGGTAAACCAAGATCTAGTAATATCAAGTCCGGGTTATCTGTCATAAAAAGAGAGATTCCTTCAATGCCATTGCGTGCTTCCAATACTTTATATCCATTCCTCTCTAGTGATAGGCTAAGAAATCGGATAATACTTGCATCATCCTCAATTAATAATATTTTATCATTCATATACATCGTTCCTTTCTTCAGCTAGCTTCAGTTTAAATCCAAATACAGCACCGGATGTATCTTTTCGATTATGGGCGAATATTTCGCCATGATGTGCTTCTACGATACTTTTACAAATAGTCAATCCCAGACCGATTCCTCGTTTGGAATCACTGCGCTCACTTTTTGTTGTCACAAAGCTTTCAAACAGATGATCTTGTATACTTTCATCAATTCCATTTCCTTGATCCAATACTTCAAAAACTGCATTGCCTTGTTCCTTATAACATCGAATATCAATTTCAGATTCATCCGGTGTATGCTTAATAGCATTGTCGATCATATTGACAAGTACTTGTATCATCAAACGACCATCCATTTCCACAAGTAAAACATCTTTAGGCAGTTGTACCTTCAGCGTATGGTTTCCCTTTCTGCTTTCACAGCGAGATACTGCCTCTAATAAGATATCGTCAACAACTTCTTTATTCTGTTTCAATAACAACTTTCCATCTTGTATTCTTGTCATATTCAATAGATTTTCCACTAACTGATTTAACCATAGTGCATCATTACTAATCGACTTTACGAGATTATATATTGTCTCATCGTCAAGATCTGCATAATTTTCACAGATCAACGTACTACTTCCGGCAATGCCTGTTAACGGAGTACGCAAATCATGAGAGATGCTTCTTAGCAAATTATTACGTAGTTTTTCCTTTTCGATTTCTATTTTACTTTGTTCCTGTTTCTTATATAGTTGTTCCCTTTCTACAGCAATCACCATTTGTGAAATTAATGTATGAATAAACATCTGTTGCTCTTTATCTAACTTTATTTCCTCATAAAGTGCATATACACCCATAAGCTGGTTATTGCAATACATAGGATGATATGTCCAAGGTTGATTTTCATAAAAAGATGTGCCTTGTCCACATTCACATTCTTTTTCCATACACCACACTGCCATATTATCATCTGGTTTAACTGTCGTTTCCAAATGCTCAAAAATTCGCTGCAACCCATTTTCTCCTTTATAATAAGTTATACAAACGGTTTGATGAACGGCATATAGAGAGCGCATAGTATAGCTGATAATTGTATCCGCATCATTTAAGGTCAAATAAGCCTTTGTAATTTCATATAAAGCATTGGTTTGTTTGGCAACCCGTCTTGCCTGCTGCACATGTTGTTGTAATTTATTGACCAAAGAACCTGTTACAAAGGATACGATCAAAAACACAATGATGGTGATAATATAATTGAAATCATCAATTTGAAGAGAATAAGTTGGATTGGTAAACAAATAATTAAATGTCAAAATACTAAGAAAACTGGAAGTGATCCCCCATAAAAAGCTTTTCGTTTCCACAACGATCAACAAAACAGCAATCAAATAAATCAACATGATATTTTCCGTACGAATTTCTATATCATCAAATACAAAGGATACAAGAGTACAAAGAAATAAGATCACTACTGTAATGCATAAGTTTTTCCACATATGATTGATTTTCATTAAAATCCTCTTTTCTTACCAGATTATAGCAGATTTCATACCGATTTTCTACGCTTCCAACCGGAGCGTACATCTTTTTCAATTCTTACTACAGCAAGTAAAACGACATAAATTTCAAGTCGCCCAATAAACATACCGATGGTTCCGGTCCATAGGACAAGAGAAGGAGCATCATAAGTCATGATACCGGCGGATAAGCCAACGGTTCCCAATGCACTGGAAAATTCAAACATGCTATATTCTAATGGATGTCCATAACAGCATAGAATCAAGCTTCCTAAAACAAAAATCAACAGATATAGAAGCACATATAGACCTGTTTGTGCAATTTCAGCGTTACCGATGGACTCTTTTTTATCCACTTTAACGATTTTATGAGATCGGATTACGTTTTTGGATAGTAACAAGCGTTGTAAATTCCAATAGATACCTTTGCATAAAACATACACTCGATATTGTTTGATACCTCCGGCAGTAGAGCCTATTCCCCCTCCGATCAGTTGCAAGATGATCATCAGCAGTAAGATCGAAGATGGCAGGGATATAAAAGTATTCACGGTCTGAAACCCCGTTGTAGTAAGTGCGGATACTACCTGAAACAAGGCAATACGAAATGCTTCTGGCATTGCCATATTAAGAGTGGAAGCTAACAATACACCCATGAGTGGTGTTATCAAAGCAATCAGCACAAAAGAAAAGCGAATTTCACAATATTGAAAGAAATTACGAAGTTTTCCACGAATCAAAAACAAATGTGCCAGAAAATTAATATTTCCTAGAATCATTAATACAATGGTTATCAACTCGATCGGCACACTGTCATAATAACCAATGCTTTGCGCTCTAGATGAAAAACCACCGGTTGATAAAGCACCAATGGAATGAATGACTGCATCAAATGGAGACATACCAAATAATATATATAAGACGATCCCCGAAAGAATATAACACATATAAATCGTTATAATGATACGTGCTGATTTCAGCAAATTAGGTAACAGACGATCACTATGCCCCTCAGCCGCATATAGGCGCATTCCATAAGTATCGGAAAGAACGGATAACATGATCAACACTAATCCGATGCCTCCAAAAAACAAGACCGTACTTCGATGCATCAAAAACAAATGAGAGATATGTTCCACATCAACTACGCTAAGTCCCGTAGTACTCCATGCACTCGTCATCTCAAATACTGCCTGTGTAAAATTGTATTTTCCACTGAGCATAAAGGGAATTGCACAAACAATGATTGCCAAGATCCAGCAGATTACAACGATCACTGCATCCTGATTACGCTGCAACCGTCCCTTTTCCTTTCCACGAATATTGAAAAAAAGAAGATAGCCTGTTATCATACTTACGATTCCAGGTAAGATGAAAAACTTTGCCTCTTGAACTTCGGTGGGATAAAATAACAATGTAAGCAATGGTAAAAGTACAATACCCCCGATGATCATTAACAGAACACCGATATATCCGATGATTAACGGAAATCCCACAACCTCTTTTGTTGATAAAGTCGATTGTGTATTCATTATGCTACCCTTTTACTAGAAAACAAATCCAGTACTTGATCTTGCATATTCGGATGGGAAAGAATCAAAAGCTTGTCATGTTCCTTTAACATCGTTTCACCATTAGGAACGATCATTTCTACATTACGTAAGATACAGCATACAATAACATTTGACGGCATGACCAATTCCTTTAACTTTTTATTTAATACAGCACACTCTTCTGTCAATAATAGTTCCGTCATAACGATATTCTCATGTTCGATGGACAATGAATTCACTAAATTTTCTATAGTGCTTGCCTGTTCAATGATTTTTGCTATGGTATATGTGGCTGATATGGCAGTATTAACTCCCAACTTTTTGAAAATAGAAACATTCTTTGGATTTGTTACCGTTGCTACTACCTTTTTCACATGAAATATTTTTTTTGCAGTCTGACAAATGGCTAGATTATCTGGATCACTTGGACGTAAAGCAATCAAAATATCAGCATGTTCAATCTCTGCTTCCTCTAGCACATATTGTTTACAAGGGTTTCCAACGATAACCGGAATGTTATATTTTTCAGACAAATAACTGCAATAAGCCTCTTCATCATTCACTACAGTTACCTCATGTTTTTTCTCTAATAGTGAACCAATCAGAAAATCCGCTTTATTACGACCTCCTGCGACAATGATTCTCATATAAGTGGCTCCTCCTTCAATGTAATATGACTGATATGCTCAAATTCACGCACGGAAAGCCGTGCAGGATAAATGGCTTTGATGGTGGTCTGTTCCAGAAGCTTTTCTTTATATGGATCATTCAGACGAATAAATACTTGATTGATATGATAGATCGTATGAGCAATCTGCGCAATCATACAGTTCACATTATCATTATCCGTAGATACTAAAACAAGATTGCAATGTTGAATATCACTGGATTCCAGCACAGACAAATCGGAAGCATCTCCCACAATTTCAAATCCCCCAAAGCTATCACAAAGTCGTTTAAACGCACATTCCTGTTTGTCTATGACGATAACATCATATCCGGATTCACTTAATGCAGATGCTAAACATGCACCAAATCTACCACATCCTGCTACCAACACTTTTTGATTTCTTAAATGATTTTTTGTAAACATAACATACACCTCTAATCTGTCTTCCTGCCCCCCTATATACTAGCAGATAAAATATAAAGAAAGTATAATCATATACCTACGTATGTTAAGAATGTGTTAAGATGGTATAAAGAAAACAAGAAATCATATTAAGAATATAAAGATTATGCTGTCATAATATAAAGATCGTAAACTTTCCCATAGATTTTTGATACAATTATCTTTATACAAAGATAATAGACTAACGATTTTTATATATCCTGCTTTTATATTGATTCTGCTATACTGTGAGTAAATAAAAAAGCTAGGAGGCTAACATATGTTTGAAAAACTAAAAAAAAAGCAAGCTGTGATTGCTGGTTGTGGAAAACTAGGTGCACGCATCGCCATTGCCTTACAGCAAAATGCATATAAGGTAATCATCATAGATATTGCAGAGAATCATTTTCAAAGACTTCCCTACAATTTGCTAATTGAAAAAATAACAGCAGATGCTTGTGATAAAGATGTACTTCTTTATGCGGGAATCGAACATGCTGATTGTTTCTTTGCTGCTACAGGAAATGATAATTTGAATGCAATGCTTGCACAGATAGCAGCTTTATATAAATGTAAGAATATCTATGCTAGAATTGATGATAGTTCTCTTAGAACGATTTTAAATCAGCCTAGCATTCATATCCTTTGCTTTTCAGAACTGTTACTTCATGAATTTGAGCAAGAGCATTTTTCACGTTCTAAGAAGCTAAATATATAGAAGAACTTTTTCGTTGACTTCAAAAAATATTAGAAAAGTCCATATGAATTAAAATATCTCATCTCATGGAATATTCATGTCAATTCACTACTCTTCAACCAACATATTCTGTAATGAATTATCTGAAAAAAAAGTATTGGCGTTATAAAGAAACAGTACATCCGTTATTTCATGATCTTGTAGCAGTTGATAAAAGTCTTCAAAATAGTATCTTGGATCTATGACTGTAATTGTATGATAATAAGGTAGTAGATAGGATACAAAAGAATTAGCATAGCTATCTTTTATCAGCAACAAATGTTTTTGGTTTTCCACAGTGGTATCGATTTCAATGGAAGGGTGATTTCCGGATAAAAACACATCATATGGATGATTCCCTTCATTCTTGGCTTTATCAAACAAAGAAGTGGATATTGTCTTTGTTTGAAGAAAACGTACATAGTATAAAGGATCACTTTTTGAAATAGAGATTTCTATCGTATCTCCTTTACCTCGATAATAACCACTTGCATTAGCTAATGTTCCAAAGAATGATGTATTCACTGCATATCTATCATAACGATAGGTTGATTCATCGGGTAACACGCTTGTTTTCCATTCCATAAAGACCGTGTATGCCCCAGCTTGCGTCCAATGATGATCACTTCGATAATATAATCGTTCCTTTTTATTTTTTTTCAATGATTCATAGCCATCTACAAACTTTATAGAAGATTCTAGACCTGTTGCAAATTCTTTGATGATCTTCATTTGATCCTGTGATTCAATATTGACCGGAAGCTTATCCTGATAAATAGTAGCTTTATTAGGAACTAATAACATACTATAATTTAGATTTTCATATTTTTTTACAAAGGAATTGATCGTTGATCGTTTCTGATTTAGCATATCAGTATCAGGTATCACACTTTTTTGAAATAATTCATCATCTTTACCTATGTAGATTCCATTCATTTCTTTTTTTCCTAAATCATACTCTAAATTAGAATGCATCCTTACCCATTGAAAACGCAATGGAAATTGATCACTAAGATACGCTTCTATTGATTTTTGATATTCGCCATTTTCTATTGAGGCTATATTCCACTCTGGAAATTTCTGTAATGAACGATTTTCCGTATCTGATTGAGATTCATCTTTTACAAAGATTCCCATCATCGCTGAAATCATTAACAATACGATAAAAGTGATTGAGACTCCACACTTTGTACACTGCTTTTTTACAGTACTCATTTCATAGTTACCTCCTTAGAACTGAAAATAGAGAAATGATTGATAAGTATTCGATAACAAATAAGATATCAAAATGATCCACACACTTATCGTAATGACCGGTTTTAAAAACCAAAGCTGTCCATAGAATTTTTTAGCCACTTGCTGTGCTAAATGAGTAAAGAATGGAGTGCAGCAAAGTATACCGATCAATAGGTATATTCCATATTCTTTTAACAGAAACAAAAAACTTTGATCCATAACAACATTTTCTTTCAACATCATCATAGATTTTAAATAATCAATAGCGATGGTCATATCTTTGGAAACGAATAAGACCCATCCAACCATGACTGCTAAAATCGTATAAAACCAACGAACCACCTTAGGCAACTTTTTGATAAAATCTTGTAGTACAAATTTTTCTATGATCAATAATATCCCATAATATGATCCCCATAAGATAAAATTCCAACTTGATCCATGCCAAATACCAGTCAGAAACCATACGATCATCAGATTTCTTATAGTTATTCGGATCGTTTTACGATTTCCCCCTAAAGGAATATACACATAGTCTTTAAACCATGTACTTAACGTAATATGCCAACGTCGCCAGAAGTCGGTAATACTGAAAGCCATATAGGGATAATAAAAATTTCGTGAAATATGAAAGCCAAACATATTGGCAAGTCCTCTTGCCATCAACATATAGCCTTTAAAATCAAAATAAATCTGTAAAGTATAGGCAAGTATTCCCAACCAGGCTGTCAAAGCCGATAGCTGCAACGTATTCACTTGACTCCATAATGACCCCATGGTATTAGCAAGAATCACTTTCATTGCTAGACCTGTTAAAAAACGACTACATCCTTGTTCAAACAGTTCAGAAGTCAAAGGATGATCATCAAATTGTTTTCTCATATTTTCATAATGTTCAATAGGCCCCATTACAAGTTTTGGAAAAAAAGATACGAATAAAGCAAATGGAAGTAATTGATACTCTGCCGAGATTTTTTTTCTACCAACATCAATGAGATAAGATAGGATAGAGAAGGTAAAAAAGGAGATACCTAAAGGTACAGTAAACAATTGATAATTAGGCAATGCTACGATAGAGCCAATTGTATTTAGAAAAAAACCATAATATTTAAAATAAGCTAATATGACAACATTTAGGATCACACTCTCGATCAATCTCCGCTTTCTTTCATTTTCAAAACCATGATCAATATAGATCCCCAGAAAGAAGTTAATTAATATTAACATGATCAATAGCAATGCATGCCATATATTTCCCCAAGCATAAAAAAATAAACTAGCAATGAGCAGTAACGCATTCTTATATTTATGAGGGGTTATTCTATAGAGAATCAAAACAATTGGCAAAAATGCGAAGATAAAGCTCATACTGCTAAAAGACATTGCCATCCTTCCTTTCAAAATAAAGCATTGATTTTTTGTTTTAGTTGTTGTGCATCTTCATGAACGATCAGTATTACATAATCACCTTTTTTATATAAAAGACCTCGTTTCAATAGATCTGCTTGTCTAGGCGCATATCCTTGAAAATTTTCTAATTGTTGGTCTAGACGCTTTTGTAGTTGTTCATAAATATGGTTTTTTTGCTTATCGTCTACTACCTTTACTACCGTTAACTCATTCACTTCCATCGCAGACGGAGGTCCAAAACAGATCATATCCTGATAATCGCTTTTACTCAACCTATATTGCCGTCTAATAAATTTGGTATCTTCTTCTTTGAATTCCCTATTCTTTACTAATTCACTCACTTTGTTTTTCATGATATGAACATCCACTTTTTTATCTATATTTTTAAATGGTAAATAGCAGGCAATCATAAGTATTACTATCACAATGATATATATTATTTTTCTCATACCATGCCTCTATAGCCCTGCGACTTCCAACATGTGAGTAAGCCATACAGGATAATAAGGATATAATGGATGAATACCATCTTTTTCATACACATCTTTTGAAAAGTCAATTAATTTGGTCGTATCTATATAAACAATATTCATTTCTTTACACAGCTTCATTAACGCTGTATTAAAACTTGAAACCTTGGTATATGCTTTATTCTTACTTTGAGCTACCTGATCGATCGGTGTAATAGAATTGATATAAATGCGTGTATGAGGTAATGCTTTTTGTATTTTTTCTATTTGTATCTTGTACTGATTAACAAATCGCTGTGCATTTCCTCTGCAATATTCAAGATCATTGAGACCATATACCATAAATATGATCTTTGGTTCATAACGAATAACTTGTCGGATTTCATCATCAATATTATCGGTTCTTTTCCCTCTTTCAGCAACAACGTTTTTCTCTGAAACCAAGCCATATTCTATAATTCCCTCAGCCATTGAATCCCCCATGATCATAGCATCTTTAAAACGCACGGAGTAAGGTTTTGTATTCAAACTTTCTTCTTTGAATGTTTCATTTATTTCTTGGATCTTTGTATCAATGTTCTTATAATCTCGTTTTTCAAGTTCTGTCATAACCATCATCCCTTTATCAATATCCCTGCTTGAAACCTTTAAAGAAAAAGGGCAAACCCTTATCAGTCCGCCAATACATAAAAATGCTATACCGATACCTATCATATTTTTATGTTTCACTTGTTATAATTCCTTTCTACTTCATATCACCCTCATGAATTCTATATAGGATTATATCATATTTTACCCTCGTTCTATTTTTTTATCACTGATTTAAGATATATTAAGATTGCTTTATTGAATAGCATACTTTTGATACAAAATGGACGATCTTCACAGGTTTTTAAACTATTATCATATGTTATAATAAAAACAAATCAATTAAAGCGCTCATTTCATTATAAAGAAAAGAGAGGATTGCTTAAACAAAAAACATTATACTAAAGTGGAGGAAGATAGATGGAATGGTACACAAAGCTAAACAAAGCAATGGAATATATTGAGCAGCATCTCACTGATGAAATAGATTATGAATATATCGCAATGATTGCCGGATGTCCTGCATACTATTTTCTGAAGATGTTTTCTTATCTGACAGGCATATCTTTACAAGAATATATCAAACGTAGACGCATGTCCTATGCTGCAGTAGAGCTCATTCATAGTGATATTAAGGTTTTAGATCTTGCTTTGAAGTATGGATATCAATCCCCTACCGCATTCAATCGTGCATTTCAAAGCGTACATGGATTAGCTCCTTCTATGATTCGTAAGCAAAATAGTATGGTACAAGCATATCCTCCCTTCCATTTCTCTATGGATATACAAGGAACCACACCTTTGTCATATCATATGCAACACAAGGATTCCTTTTCTTTGACGGGTATTTTATTTCCTTTGAGTAGAAATTTGGAAGAAAACTTTAAAAATGTTCCCAATTATTGGAATCGATCCGTACAAGATGGCACATTACATCAATTATGGCAACTACATCCATCCTCACCCAAAGCATTATTAGGAGTCAGTATTCATCACAAAGATGATTGGAATTATATGATTGCGGTGTCCATAAAAGAGAATCTTACTTATGATCACATGACTCAGCTTATCATTCCAAAAGCTGATTGGGCCGTATTTCAAGGAAGAGGAACCAACCAATCGCTTCAAGAACTAGAACGAAGTGTAATTACACAATGGTTACCTACCTCTGGTTTTCGTTACGCCGATATTCCAGATATTGAGGTTTATTTAAAAGCCGACCCATCGGATATGATATATGAATATTGGCTACCCGTTATTCAAACAAAGGAGAAAAATGATGACAAATGTTAACTTAAAAATCACATTACCCTATCCTATTAACATAGTATGGAATATTGTGACAGATTTAAAAAATGCAACTTGGCGAAGTGATCTTGATCATATCGAAATCATAGATTCCCATACGTTCATCGAGTATACCAAAGATCATTTTGCGACTACCTTTACCATCACGACCATAGAACCAATGAAACGCTACGAATTTGATATGGATAATGAAAACATGCATGGCCATTGGATCGGCTTATTTCATGGTAATGAAACAGAGACGACACTAGATTTCACCGAGTGTGTTGATGTAAAAAAGATGATGATGAAACCATTTGTGAAAGGTTATTTGAAGAAGCAACAACAGACTTATATAAGCGATTTGGAAAAAGCATTGAGATAATACTTGTTTCACATTTCGATAAAGGTTTCAAACAAGCCCTCTTTTCGGTATAATAGATACGTATATGAATGGAGGAAAGCAGATGTACGATCTTCAGAAAATGAAATATACGCTATCTAAAAGAAATGAGATCATTGATCAAGTCAGACAGCATATCGAACAGCTAAGAGAAAGTGCTGTACACTATCGATATGCAACTGCCTTTGACTTTTTAGGATTGTCTTCTCCTAGACTCATCGTTGATATCATAACCGGTGGTTATAAAAAGGGACGGCTATTAAAAAATAAACCTAAAACAAATCGATACCATCAATGCTTCTATGACAAAGAAGGTAATTGTATCTATTTTGAAAGCTATAATGAATTCGGCTGTAGCTTCACGACTTACTTTTTACGAACCGAAGATAGTGTTATCATTGCACCTTTCATAGGTCGAAGTAAAGATGAATATCCTTCTTATGTCTATGTTGCATATTATGATGAATCAGACAAGATCATTGAGTATTCTGAATTAACACCCTCTAGCATTACGACTGAAAATTATCACTATTTAAATAAGGAAGAGGCTATTTGTTATCGAACGACCTATGTTCCCAAAAGAAGCAGTGGATCATTAAGTGAATCAAAATGTTGGTTACAATTGAAAAACGAAAAAGTCATGAAGTTAAAATACTTTGAAAGATGTAATGATAAAGAAACATGTACATATTGCTATGAAAAAGAAAGTAAAAGGAGGCTGTGAAACACAGCCTTTTTCTCTATGCTTCATGAATGAAAAGATGTGATACCAGAAAGTTCATTCTTATCGTTACTCTTGAACATTCTTGAATATTTTTGAATTTTCTTGATATTTACAGGTTTCATAGATTAGATTACAATAAAAGAAAAAGGGGTCATAATTGTGAAAAAAATAAAAGTATTGTTAGCACTATGTTTCTGTTTCAGCTGTTTTAATCTCAAGATCAAAGCAAAAGATGAAACTGAATTTGAAAGATTTTTAGTATTTATGGAACAACATCCAAAGGGTGGAACCTTTACAATGAATCAGGATATGTATATGTCAGAAGCGCAAAGCAAAGATGATGGAATTTATACGAATAAACAAACCTATAGCATTCTTACAAATGGCTATCAAATTACGATGGATGGTCTAACGATATCAAATGGAGAAGATGCTTTTGATACCGTTTCTTCAATCCCCTCCCTCATAATCAAAGGCAGTGGCGCAAAAAGACCTTTGGTTCGATTGGCATGTGAAGAAGGGGCAATTGTTTCATGGATCGCTGTTTCTATCGAAGCAATCGATGGAGTCGCTGTAGAAATTCTTGAGAATGATGTTTATTTAACTGCTCATGAATATGCTCCTTCTCATATCTCTTCTATTGGTGATCATGCGATTGCTTTACAATATCGTAATCACATATCGTATGGCTATATGTGTGATATGATCTTACTAGCAAGCGGATCAAATGCAGCTGTTTTATCGAGAAACAGCTATGATTCCATGTTTTCACTAACTTGTAATTATAGTATGTTAAAGGTTTCTGGTGAAAATGCCAAACTATTTCATAACATAGACTCAGCTAATGTCATAAGTGAAGGAACCATCATGGATGATCAAAGTACAACATTAAAAAAATGGGAGATTCATTCAGATACAGCATCAAATAAAATCATAATACAAGCAAATACAGCATTTGAAGATCTTCCCATCCAAAAGAATGTTCTTGTGGATCTGATACGTGATGAAGAAGTATTACATGATATTTCTATTACGCTTCATTATGATGAAGATGCCTATCATAAAGGTCTAGCTTTAGGTAAAGCATTCACCTTATATGCTTCCTTAGATAGTATCAATTCCTCATTGATCCATCTAAAAAAAGAAGATTTCGCAATACAAATAGAATTTGGTGATATTCCAAAGCTTTATGGTACTTATCAAAAAATAAGTGAGGATCATTATATGATCACTTTTCCTAGGCCTTTTCAAGCAAAGCATCTAAATATCTATGGTAGTGTAGATGATCAACACTGGGTGTATTTAAAAGATGGCATCGGTGCAATGTCAAATGGGAATGGTATGTCTTCCGCAATCACTGCAATCGTATCTGTCCCTGAGGATATGCATTATCTTAAACTTGAAGTAGATGGTGGTTATTATCATCAACAAACGCTACAATTTCAAATTAAAGAAATCATAGATGAGGAAGGTTCTATCACTCCTCCAACCTCGACGGATACAGATCTACCAGATTTAGATGATGGTGATCAAGGTGGTAATCACGGACAAGGTGGTGGTAGAGAAGAGGGGCATTATACACCTCCGATCATCCAACAGGAGCAACCATCAAACACTGCACATAAAGATCAAAATCAACAAGAGAATGATCATAATCAAGTTCAAAGACAGCCTATCATTACCGATACCGGAAAACAAGCGGATGCTTTATGGATATTAGCAATTCCCATCATGTTATTTGGCATTTTCCTACGTAAAAAGAAAAACTAAATTATTCCTTTCGTTTTTGCTTTGGTAAATGAATGATAAAACAAGTCCCCTTTCCTTTCTCACTCTCAACATGAATCTGCCCACCATGTTGAAAAATAATGGATCTTGCGATATATAAACCTAAGCCATGTTCTTCCTTTTGATTTCTACAAAAGCTAATTCCTTGTTCGAAAATATCATCTATATGCTCTTGTGATATACCTAAACCATCATCTATAAACTTGATTTCAATTTCATCTTCTTTACTAGTCTGTTGCACCCATATATGACCATTGGGTGGTGTAAAATCTAAGGCATTGAAGAGTAGGTTTTCAAATACACGTTGTAGCTGTTCTTCATTTCCATAAAGATACCATGGTGTAGCTTCCATATCTAATATAAAATGAATAGCGCAGGCATCACAATCCGGTTTATTCCATTCATAAAAGCGTTGTAAAAAATCTTGTATACAAAAACGATCCCGTTGTATGACGATCATATCTGCTTTTGAAAAATGCTGAAGTTCTTTCATTCTTACATGAACCTCGTCTGATTTCTGTTTGATGATATTCAGATAATTCTGTACCTCTTGATCAATTTGAATATCGCCTTTTTGAATGACTTCTACCAAAGAATGTATACTTGATAAAGGAGCCTTTACATCATGTGTCAATTCACAAAGAAGGGCCTTTCGCTCATTCAACAAGGTTTCTAATTGCAGAGTGCGTTTTGCTACCGTTTCCTGTAAATGTAGCGTTAAAGTTTCATTTTCTATCATCATATGATGATTTTTACGAATCATAAACAACGTAAATAGTAAGATGATCATAAAAGAAACATATTCGTTTGGCCATCCATAGACCATTGGTTCAAAGGCATTTCTATGATATAAGGTATACAGGATACCAAGCACATCAAAACAATTTGCGGCCAATATCCATAAGTAAATAGATGATTGTATCTGAAAACCTAGCACACTTGTATAAAGAATAAATACAACCGAGATATATTTATAACCATCTATCAACATTCCATACCAATATAATGAAGTTGCATCCATATGAGGAAAACATATTGGCACCAATAATGTAATAAAGCAAATAAGGATGGCTAAGGGAAGCATTCCCAAACGATACCATCGCTTTTTTTGTACCTTAGAGAGATTGGCATTGATAGATACGATACAAGCTAACATAAGAAAATAGAAAAAATCATTCCATGCATAGGCAAAGCGGATATGGGAAAAGCCAAGAAATCGCCATAGTTCCATTGAGATATAACAAGCAAAGCTCATTGCAGCAATACCATATGTCAAATGAATGGCATTCCTTTTATTTTTTAACCATAACCCCATGGAAAAGCATGCGATAGATAAAGTAGAAAAACATAAAAACGAATAGAAGATCACCTTTTTCAATATCATAGATTGGATACCATCTATACTAGATATGATAGGTGGAAAATATAATCCACTATAATAATGGGTGTCATTTCCTATGTTAATATATAAATCACAGCTTCCCTGAACTTCTAGTGTGATGGTACTGTTTTTTACATAATCTTCGATTGGATCGGTATGAATATCTCCACGCATCAACACCAGATCTTGATCGACCCATAGCTCATATGCGCTATCGACTTCAGGAATAAAGATAGCAATCGTTGTTTGTTTTGTGCTCGTTAATTTTATATGATAGGTGGAAATACCATAAGGAGATAGAAGTTTATCACGCATAGAGTAATCAGGAAATTGACCTAAATAAATGGATGTTTTATCGACGTCCTCTTGTTCCTTTTGAAGATATGCATGGGGATAGAAATCCCAATCATCCACAAGCGAATAAAGCTGATCTTTATCAAGTTGTAAAGTATCGATATCTAAAACGCCTTGTTGTATAGGTGCTTGTGAATGGTAATACTTATTATCATATCGAAAAAGTATCTGCATGGATAGATAGGATAGGAAAAGTACAACTAAGATGATGCCTATCGCTTTATACTGTTTCATCTTTGATTCCAACAAATTGATATCCTTTGCCCCACACTGTTTGGATATATTCATGGTCTGGACATATGGTATTCAATTTCTTCCTTGTACTACTGATATGCACTTGTACGGTATGTGCACTATTGACAATAGGTTCCTTCCATATCTGATCGAAAATCTCATATTGTGAAAACACAAGATGTTCATGTGCAGCTAGAAAATATAAGATATTAAACTCCGCATCCGTTAAGGGAATTACTTCATCTTGATAATATGCTCTATGTTGAAACATATCGATCAACAACTTACCAGATCGGATGTTCTTACCATTTTTTGCTCTTATGGTAGGGTTCATCCTTTTTAAAATTCTCATGTTCAGCTCTTCTAGATTACAAGGTTTCCCAATAAAGTCATCTGCACCTGATAAAAATCCTTGGATACGATCATCATCTTCATCATAGTTGGAAAGAAATATGATAGGAATATTTAATTCACTTTTGATTTTTTTACAAATATCATATCCATTCTCATCTTCAGAAATTTTAATATCCAATATAACGCAATCAATCACTTCTTTCCTATATGGAAATGCATTCGCAAAGCTGGTTGCACAATAAACGATAAAATTACGTTTTGTTAAAAAATCATAAATCACCTTCATATATTTTACATCATCATCTATCATCAAAATTGTATTCATGGCTTCCTCCTAATTAAAATGCAGATATCACCAATACAAAACCTTAAGTTCATTATCACTCAAGTCATGATAATAAGCAAGTTGTCTTAAAAAAGATGAATCAAAAAGTGATATAGCAACATTTTTCGTTATTTATTATACATGAAGTTGTTGATTTCTTATGTTAGTGATAAATAAAAAAATGTTCAAGAAATTTCAAGAAACTTTTTGTATTTAAAATGATATAGTGAAGCATTCAATCTTAGTTGGATATGGTAACAAAATGGATGAAGTTGTTAAAAAGCTTCATAGACTTCTTAAAACTTACAAATTATGTAATTTTTTTCGCAGATTAACTGACGAATACTTAAGATTGGAGTATAATGAGAGAAACAAGTATTATGAGGGAGGCAATTTATGAAACGTTTAAAATTACTGGCTATTACCATGCTGTTAGCCACAGGTTTCAGTATGCAAGGATGTAGCAACAACAATGAGCATGGTTTGGATCCTGATAAGCCCATCACGATTCATTTATGGAATTACTACAGCGGAGCACAAAAAGTCTCTTTTGATAAGCTTGTAGAAACTTTCAATGAAACCAAAGGAAAAGAAAAAGGAATTATCGTAGAAGCTTCCGCAAAAGGAAGTATCAGCAATATTCAATCCTCATTGAGTGACATTTTACAGAAAAAAGTAAATGCTGAGGAAATGCCGGATATTTTCTCTACATATGCCGATACCGCACAGGAAATGAATGAAGCAGATATGCTGGTATCCATAAAAGATTATATGAGCGAGGAAGAATTAGATACTTTTGTACCTTCTTATTTAGAGGAAGGAAGGATCTATTCCGATGAAGATATCAAGATTTTCCCTATTGCGAAAGCAAGTGAAGTTCTTGTCCTTAATAAGGTAGATTGGGAAGCCTTTGCGAAAGCAACCAATACAAAGATTGATGAACTCTCAACATGGGAAGGTTTGAATCAAGTTGCGAAAAAATATTATGACTATAGTGGTAAGGCCTTTTTCGGTAGAGATGCCTTGATGAATTATCTAAATACTGGTAGTACACAGTTAGGTAGTGCTATGTTTGAGGTAGATGCGAAAACAAAAAATGCCAAGTTTACACCAGATAAAGCTGTATTCAAAAAGCTTTGGGACAATTACTATATTCCATATGTTAGTGGATATTATACCAAGATCGGTAAGTTTGCCAGTGATGACATCAAAACAAACGACATCATCGCCAGCGTTTCAAGTAGTGCAGGAGCTACCTTCTTTCCAAAAGAAATTGCATTAGAAGGTAACAAGACAAAAGAAATTGATTATTTGGTATTGCCTATTCCTAACTTTGAAGGATGTAAGCCTTATGCAGTATCACAGGGAGCTGGAATGGCGATTTCTAAATCTACGGAACAAAAGGAATATGCCAGTATCGTTTTCTTGAAATGGCTAAGCGAGCCTGATCAAAACATTGCTTTTACGGCTGCAAGTTCCTATTTACCGGTTACAAAAGAAGCTACCGATATCGATATGTGGAAAGAAAAGACACAACAAGAAGGCATAGAAATGAGGGATATTGTCAGTGATTGTATTCAAGTTAGCATGAAACAAATCAATGAAAGTACTCTATCAACACAAGAAAATTTCAATAACAGCTATCTTGTACGAAATAAGTTGGAGGAAGCATTCTTAAATGTTGCAGTTTCTGATCAAAAAGCAGTGAATGATGCAATTTCAAAGGGCACAAGCAAAAAAGAAGCTTTGGCAAAATATACAAGTGATGCATACTTTGAAGCATGGTATAACGCTATGCAGAAAGATATCGACCAACTTTTACAGGAGGGATAGTAATGAAAAAGAGCTCTAAATCTTTATTTAGGAAAGTTCTTTTGATTCTATTTTTTGCTACTCTGCTGGATGGCGTTGTCTTCGTAAGTTCTTTATACTTCAGTGGTTCTTTTGATCAAATCAAAGAGAATTCTATTTCCCTATTTGAACAAAGAATCAATTATCGTGCTGAAAATTTACGTAAGACACTTGTCAATGACCTTTATGATGAAAAAAACTATGAACAGCTATTTCAACACAGTGAGTCGTATTATACGGCACATCAATCAAAGAAAACAGACGATTTGGTATTTGATGATGTGATATTAGAGGATATGATTACATTTCTACATTATCGATCTATTACAGGAACTTATTTGATCCTGGATCGTGAAGTATTTCAAACCGATTATTATCCAACGATCTATCTAAGAGACTCTGCCCCAAATGCTTCTTATACCGATAACAGCGATATAAGTGGAAAATATGGAAATGCTGAATTGTTGAAACAACATAACCTTTCCCTGGAAAGCACATGGATGCCGTCCATTCGGCTAGACGAGAATGATCCTACCTATGAATTTTATTTTAAAACACTACAGACAGCAAAAGATCATCCTGATTTATCAAGCATGGAATTAGGATATTGGGGAGAGCCCATCTCTTTGAATCATGATCTTATCGATGTCTTTACATATTCTATACCATTGATTGCACAAGATGGGACTGTGTATGGTGTACTTGGTGTGGATATTTCTACCGATTATTTTAAGACATTGTTGCCTTATAAAGAAATCAATAATGAAGAACGTAACACTTATGTGTTGACAACAAAAGAAGATCACACATATCAAAGTATTTTAAGCAGTGGACCTGCGTATGAATATGTATTTAAACATCACACCCCTATTCGATTAGAGGATAAAGAAAAAGATGAAACATATCGCATGGAGATCAATACTTTAGATGATCGTGTATTAGGACATGCCATTGAATTAAATCTTTATGGAAGGAACTCCCCTTTTCAAGAGGAAGGATGGTATCTAATTGGAATCAGCAATGAATCGGAATTGCTAAGAAGCTCTCACGCTTTAGCAAGAAATGCCCGCATTTCTATTGTCATTGCATTGATCGTAGGTATTGGTGCCGCTATTTTGATTTCCTATAAATTTACCAATCCGATCTATGCTTTGGTGCAACAATTGAAGAAAAGCAAACCAAAACAAAGTGTCCATTTGCCTCGTGTGAATATTGATGAAATCGATGAACTAAGTACCTCTATCGAAATCTTTTCTCAAGGACTCATTGGTGCTGAATCCAGACTTTCTCAGATTATTTACTCTCTTGATATTCCCATTGCCGCAATGGAAATTGTAGAAAACGGTGATGTGTATTGTACGGAGAAACTTGTGGAATTATTAGCATTTGAACAACGTTATCAAACGATAACTAATTTTGAAAAGCAGGTATTTGATGAACAATTTGAAATATTTAAGCAACACGCTTCCCTTTATGAAGAACATGAAGAAGTCATAGACGGAAAACGTATTCAAGTTTATGTTTGTTATATCGATGCTGGCGTAAATGATCGAAAATGGCTTCGTTTCACACGTACGATTCAAGCGAAAAGTCAAATTATCATCGTTATGGATGTCACAAAAGAATTTGAGGAAAAAGAACGCCTGACATATGAACGAAATCATGATAGTTTAACAGGATTGTTAAATCGTCGTGCTTTCAGTGAAGAAGTCAATGATTTGCTTACGCAAAAAAATCTTGGCACTTGTGGAATGGTCTTATGGGATTTGGATAACTTGAAATTCGTGAATGATACCTATGGACATGATGGTGGAGATTTATTGATCAAAGCCATTGCCAGTCAATTGAAACAAGTAGACACAAAGTATTGTATTCCTGCTAGAATGGCAGGTGATGAATTCCTTGTATTCTATCATCATTTCAAAAATGAAGATGCTTTATTATCTAGCATACAAAATCTCCACAAAAAGATGATGTCTACACAAATCAAGTTTACAAATCATGATACAGGTAACATCAAAGTTTCCGTTGGTATTGCTTATTATCCTAAAGATGCTTCGACATATGATGATCTTCTACATTTTGCGGACTTTGCGATGTATGATGCTAAAAACTTCCAAAAAGGAAGCGTACGCTGTTTCAATGAAGAAATGTATCAGCATAATAAAATGCTGATGAGTGGTCGTATGGAATTGAATACCATTTTAGATGATAACCTTGTTCGTTATGCATTTCAACCGATCATCAGCGCAAAAGACGGTAGTATCTTAGGTTTTGAAGCACTTATGCGACCTCAAAGTGACATTCTAACCTCACCTCAGGATGTGATGTTATTAGCACGTGCTCAATCACAACTATATCGTGTGGAATATATGACATGGACACAATCCATTAAGCAATACTTAGCACTACAACATCCTTTCTCGGAAGCAAAACTATTTATCAACTCTATTCCTAGTATTCCGATGCTTGATGATCTGATCAAAGAATTAGAATCAAACTATGCAAAACAATTACCTCATCTTGTAGTGGAATTAATCGAAACGGATGAAATTGAACATAAGTATTTACAAGTAAAACAAGATTTTATGGCACGATGGAACGGTAAAATGGCAATTGATGACTTTGGTAGTGGCTATAATTCCGATACCACTCTGTTAAATATCAATGCAGACTACATCAAGATCGATATCGAATTGATTCATAATATTGATCATGATGATGATAGGCAGCTCATGGTTAAGAATATCATAGGCTTTGCACACCAAAAGCATACCTATGTCATAGCAGAAGGTGTGGAAACAAAAGAAGAAATGGAAACCTTAATTAGCTTCCATGTTGATTATTTACAAGGCTATTATACTGGAAAACCTGATTTCATCATCAAAGACATTGATTCAAAAATCAAACAAGAAATTCAGGAAATCTATCACACTTATCACGAGAACTGAGGATGACATCCTCGGTTCTTTTTTCTATCATAAATTTTTCAACTTTTTAGCACTCTCCTATTGACAGTGCTAAAAAGTGAGTTATAATATAGATGTAAGTTGAAATAGGACTTACCAAGTAGATTCAAGATACTCATTGGATAAGATCCAATCTGATAAAAGGAGGCAATTATGATGAGATTATTTCCTGGTTTATTTAACGACGCATTCGATGATATGATGCATGATCACAGTATGATGAAAACAGACATTCGTGAAAAGGATGGAAACTTCATCTTAGATATGGAGTTGCCTGGATTCAAGAAAGAAGACATTCAAATGGAATTGAAAGAAGGCTATTTGACAATCAATGCAAGCCGTCAATCCAACAATGAAGAAAAAGATCAAGATGGTAACATCATTCGTCAAGAGCGTTTTTCCGGTAGTTGTTCAAGAAGCTTCTACGTAGGTGAAGATATCACACACGAGGATATCAAGGCAAGTTTCGGCAATGGTGAATTAAAGATCATTGTACCAAAAGAAGCGCCTAAAAAAGTAGAAGAAAAGCGTTTTATCCCAATCGATTAGTATTAAGATTCAAGGTAGGTTTTCACACATATAGAAAATGGAGGCGATGGATATGAAATTTCTACCAGATATTTTTAATGATAACATGGAGGATCTATTCTATGATCCATTCTTCTCTAAGACAAGCAGCTATATGAAAACTGATATCAAAGAGAAAGACGGAAACTATTTATTAGATATGGAATTACCTGGTTATCAAAAAGAAGATATTCAGATGGAGTTAAAAAACGGCTATCTGAATATCCGAGCTGTTAGAAACACCAACAAAGAGGAAAAAGATGAAAAAGGAAATATCATTCACCAAGAACGTTTCAGTGGAAGCTGTTCTCGTAACTTCTATGTTGGTGAAGGTGTAACACAAGCTGA
Organism: Hoskinsella mucinilytica; assembly: GCF_045223415.1. Taxonomy (NCBI): domain Bacteria; kingdom Bacillati; phylum Bacillota; class Erysipelotrichia; order Erysipelotrichales; family Erysipelotrichaceae; genus Hoskinsella; species Hoskinsella mucinilytica. The sequence continues at coordinate 102,331 of NZ_JBEQZJ010000002.1, forward strand.
TATCAAAGCTAGTTTTGAAAACGGTGAATTAAAAGTTGTAATTCCGAAAATTGATCATAAAGAAGTTGAAGAGAAAAAATTTATTCCAATCGAATAAAACAAATCAAAAAGGTGCGAAAGCACCTTTTATCTTTTTCAACGATATTACCTTGATTTTATCGATAATGTTAGATGATTTTATCATGATATCGATTCCTAATGCCCCTTGTGTTTTTTTCTTTTCTTTTGCTGTTTTAATTCAAACATACGCATTTGATCTTCCTTTTTCTTCTTTTGATATCTTTGTACACGTTCTAATTGGTTTTGTTCCTGTTGCAATTTCAAAGCTTGTTGAGACTTTGTAGCGATTCCAACCTTCTGCATCTGCTTTCTTACCTTGCGTTGTAAACTTTTCGGATTTCTTTTTGACTCCTTCAAAACCGTTACCACAGTCGGACTAAATTGCAGACGATCATAATGTTTCAGCATAAACTCCATTATTTCATGCTCTTTAGGCTCTGCGCCAAATGTTACTTTCGCAACAGATAATGTTTCATTTTCTATGTTCTCAAAAACACCTACCCAAAATGGGTCTTCAAAAAATACTGTAAGTTTTCCATTTACTTTGTTCATAATGAACCCTCCTTAGTTTATTGCTAAACAAAGAATGGACAACCCGGAGGGGCAGGTTACTTACCATAGGATCCTATGACGGCCGGGCTACCTACCGGCTCTAGTACATCATGGTAGATGCACATTGCGTTTTTATCTTTGCATTTATCATCAAGCCATATGGCATGATTTCCAATTTTTAATATTCTTCTAAATCAATATGGTACATTGTTACATTCTGTTAGCTCAATCTGTAAGATACAAGTATGTTTATCACCTCTGCAAATAAAATTTTCATCTTATCAGCAATACAAACAATCTCTATCTTGTAAAACCACCCCAAATTGCTCCCTATCCCATGTGCTGTAAACCATTTACCTGATAATTCTTACATAACAAAAGAAACATTTTCTTTTTGAAAGGCATCATAAAATTTACTATTTTAAATTCAGACAAAATATCATATCTCATCTCAATGCTTCTCTACTATTCTAATAAATGACAATTCCATATATCCAAAATAGATAAGCAATCAATAACTTAGCTAAACTAATTGACTACCTATTCAATCTTACATGTATGTTTCTTCGTTTCTTTATCGTAATTGATACCGACCATAATCAAATCTTCTTTATATATTTCTAAAGAAGTAGGATATTTTTTATCCTTTATTTGATTTATAGCACTATCAGCATCTTTATTCCATTCTAACTCCACAAGAATTGCTGGTTTATCGCAAAAGGTATGAATGCAATATCCGCAAATCCTCTTCCTGACGGTAGCTCTCTTATTCAATCGACGTAATAAAAGTAGATTCTACATCATAATTCGGTATATAAACTTTTCCATCTTTAAAGGAATAACCTAAGTATCCTAGGTGCACAAGTAATGTCAAAAATCATCTTTAGATTTAAACGTTGTCATATCATTTTGGAACTTATTCACATTGACATCGATATATTCACCTGATAATAATCGGATGATTGCCTCTTTTAAACCATCAAAATTCATTGCTATATATTTAGCCAATGATTCATAAGTTTCACTATTCGTCCAATAATTACTATATTCTTTTTTATTCAGTGCCAAGATAACAGAGCGAGGAGAATAAATAGAGATATTATTTTTAAAATGATATCCATTATACCATCTTTGCATTTCACCAAATTCCATACCATGTTTATTACATAATGTTCTAACTTCTTCTTCTGTAAATCCCATAAATTGCTCATAAGGTGTAGGAAGTATCATTGATATTTCATCAAACATATTTAATGCACTATGTGTACCATATTTTTTTATCGGAAGGATACCGGTCATATAAACTAAATCCACATATGGCTGATCTTTTAACAAGGTTCTTAAAAAATCTAAATACGTTTCATAATCTCCTTTAATGGTGTTTCGCAAAATACAATCCCATTCATCAATGATAAAAACAAATGATTCGTTACACTCAGTAAATATTGTTTTTAATACTCTAGAAAGGATATCTTTTCTTTGATAATCAATATTATTATATACTTTTAAAATTTCAAACAAAACTGCATCAGTTACATCATGAATAAGAGATGCAACATCCTTTGATTCACTTAAAAATTCTTGTATGTTTAAATAAATCACATTATGTTTATTTAGATGCTTGTGATAAGAATTAACTGAACCGATTTTTAAAGAATCGAATAAATCAGATGAATCTGCACCTTTGGAATAATATGCCACTAACATGTTTGCATCTGTGGACTTTCCGAAGCGTCTAGGTCTAGAAACACATAATTTAGATTCATTACTACCCACAATTTCATTTGTTTTTTCAATTAATAAAGATTTATCAACATAAATCTTGTTTTTTAATATTTGTTTAAATGCTCTATGATCTGGATTTAGATAGTTTCCCATAAACAATACCTCCTGTTTTTACATTATACCATTACCATGGCCATAAATCATCTAGGATAACACAAAAGATTGATCTATTATCTTTGTTTTTTTACATAGAAATGTTCATCATATCTAAGATGAAAGAAGTATTTCCTCTTCGAAAAAAGGAAACATAAAATTTGTCTATTGAAAGCAGTAACACGCAAAAATATGGTATACTAATATCGAGGTGAAACAAATGAAAGAATGGACAAAAGATGCTGTTTTTTATCATATTTATCCACTGGGTTTTTGTGGTTGTGAACAATTTCATCAAGACAGCATTCATCATCGAATAAGCAAGATCAAGGATTGGATTCCACACTTAAAAGAGCTTCATATCAATGCGGTATACTTGGGACCTGTATTTGAAAGTTATGAACATGGATATGATACAAGTGATTATCGTATGATAGATCATAGACTGGGTGATAATGAAGATTTCAAAGAGGTTTGTGATGCGTTACATGAGGCCGGTATTCGTATCGTCCTGGATGGTGTATTTAATCATGTAGGCCGTGAATTTTGGGCTTTTAAGGATATCATTGATCATCACCAACAATCCCCTTATTGTGGGTGGTTCCATAACCTGAATTTCTATGGACAAAGCCCCTATCAAGATCCTTTTACTTATGAAGCTTGGGAAGGACATTACAATCTGGTTAAGCTGAATTTGAAAAACGAAGAGGTAGTTCATTACCTCTTGGAAAGCATCGCTATGTGGATGGATACCTTTGGAATCGATGGGCTACGCTTAGATGCGGCAGATTGTATCGATCAAGATTTCTTTAAGCGTTTAAAATGTTTTTGTGCTCAGAAAAACCCTGATTTTTGGTTGATGGGTGAAATTATTCATGGTGATTATACTCGATGGGCAAATGAAGAAATGTTAGATAGTGTGACCAATTATGAATGCTACAAAGGATTGTACTCTTCTCATAATGAAAAGAATTATTTTGAAATCGCCTATTCTTTGAATCGTCAATTTGGCAATGGAGGCATATATAAAGACCTCGTTTTATACAACTTTGTGGATAATCATGATGTCAATCGTTTGGCAAGTACATTGAAAAATCCATTGGATTTAAAAAACGTTTATACATTATTGTATACCATGCCCGGGATTCCCAGCATTTACTATGGAAGTGAGTGGGCAATCCAAGGTAAAAAACACGATGGAAGTGATGCCGATATTCGCCCTTGCCTTTCCCTTGATGAAAATAATCGTGATGAAGCTTTAAATGAGCATTTGACTTTATTGGGAAGTGTTTATGAACAACAGGTTGCATTAAGAAGAGGAAATTATGAGCAAGTTATCATTCGCAATGAACAATACGCATTTCGACGTGTTTATCAGGAACATGAGGTTTTGGTAGCGTTCAATGTCAGCGAGGAACCTTATACCATGGAATTATCATGTCAATATGAAGCGATGAAGGATGCTTTGGAAAACGTTCTATATATCGCAGAAAATGGGAAAATCGAATTAGAAATGGCTCCGAAGACATCCTATATATTGATACCATCTCAATCTGACATTAAGACTTTGGTTAAAAGAAAGCCAAAGAAGCTCATAAAAGAAGATGAAGAAGAGATCAAACCAATTCCCAAGACGGATGAACCATTGATTCCAATCATTGATATGGAGCTTAAACCTGGACGTTATGAACATTATAAAGGAAGGCATTATGCAGTTTTATATGTTGCTACGCATAGTGAAACACTTGAAAAATATGTTGTATACAGACAATTATATGGTAAAGGCGATGTGTGGATCCGTCCACTATCCATGTTCCAAGAATCTGTGATTGTTGATGGTAAAGAAGTTCCACGATTTCGCTATCTAGGAAGATAAGATATTGAAAACGACCACATGGATGGTCGTTATTTTATATAGGTTGAGGAATAGAAGAAGAATCCATTTTCTTTTTGGTTTCTTCCATTACTTCTTGCATGTAATTTTCTTCTAGAGGCATCGCTTGTTTTAGTTTTTGACAAAAGGATTTAGGATAGAGATCTTGAGATTCCAAAACACTTTGCGCTAATAATTCATGACAGCTTTCTATCACAAACTGTTTGATTTCTTTTCTTTTACATTTATGATGATTTAAAATCTCATCAAAGAAACACCAATTTTTCAGAAAGAGCGCATATCGTTCTTTCTTTGTTTGACAGATGGTTGCCAACGTATTATGAGACATTCGTTTATCTTCTATCTGGTCTTGAATATCATCTACGATCTGAAGAGCAAATCCAAAATCAACACAGAACTGATACTCATCATCCTTTAATGTGCCATCGATCAAATATCCATCTGCGATAACAGAGGTTCCTCCCTTTTCAACAGAGATGTCATAGAGAATATCTTTGCACTGTTCTTGACTTTGTGATAATGATAAAATTTGTGCATCTTGTATCATATATAGCCCATCATACACACTAGCGTATTGTTCACGAGGATAATGATGCTCGATAAAACCTACCAAAGCATCGATCTTTTTCTGTAACGCTGTTTCACAAATAACTTCTTTCCCATGTAATCTTTTTGTGAACCAATCATTGAATTCTTGTTTTTCCTTTTTGGTAATGGTGACATCATCTAGAAAATTATCTGAATATGGATAAAGCATACTATAGCCAAACATCGCTTCATGATAGACCAATTCTTTGTTAAATAGTAATTCTAACATCCAGATGATCCACATATTTCGCATTGCTTGAAATATATCTTCATCCTTTAAATCAGCATCAAAAGATTTTGCATCTGATACAAAACGTTCACTGAAGTTTTGAAAGATTTCCTGTTCTTCTTCCTTCATCCAAGATAGATCAAAAACCGGATTTTTCTTTTGTAATTGTTTGATGACTTCAGTTTTATCACTTTGGCGTAGATGATCAATATATTCTTGATTTTTTTGACGTTGAGAGGTATCTACTGGAGAAAAGACAATTTCTTTTGGTACAATTTGTTCATAGCTTTGTTTGCACTGTTGAATTGCTTGCTTTTTTCTTCTCATAGAATCACCTAAACTGAATGTTGATATCTCCCAGGTTATTATCCACTTCCAATAAATGTTTCCCTCCCTGGTTTTGTTTTAATTTACAATGAAGCTCATAAACATCCTCATTGATGGTAGTATCACCTAAATCGTTTGAAATCTTTAAATAATACTCATCACGCTTACCCGTCATTTCAATATGAATATCGCCTAAATTATTTTCTATGGAGGTTTTTCCTGTAAAACTTCCCTTCAAAGAAATATCTCCTGATTTCTCATCAATCTCTGTCGCTTTGCTTTCAATATTTGATAATTGAATATCACCAAGATCATCTTCTATTTCCATCTTACGAAAGGTTAGATTCGATATTGTGATATCCCCTAATTTGTTTTCAATTTCTATGGTGTATTCATTATCAGGTAGAGTCAATTCAATCTTCGCTTCCTTATTATGAAGCTTATTGTTTGGATGTTTTACTTGAATCACTTGTGCCCCATCATCTTTTTTTAAGGAAACATATGATTTATCAATACTTTGAACCTTAATTGAAGTCTTAGAGCCTTTTTTCACAACAATATCTCCCATATCAACTTTGATATCCCATTTATCATTTGCGTCTAATTCTTGTTCCCATATGTGATTACCTTTGGAAGGATTGATATTTTCATCATCTATCATGATCATACCAGCACTACCTCGATAATATAATCCTACATTAGCGGAGAAAGGCCACCATTCTGTGTTATCTTTTCCAACATGAAGAGCATCAATATTCCCACCTCGTGCAAATCCCGCACCTACAAGCATTGCGCCAATGATAACACAAATAGAAGCAATTACAACAAGTACTTTGCCAATTCTTTTCTTTTTCATACTTCCCTTTCCTCCTTATTGTTTTGCATCCCTCGATTTGGTTTGATTTTTTCATATAGCTTTGTTACAAGTCCGGCAGCGAATGGAATGCTGACACGAATAAGCTGATATCCTCCCATAGCAAGAAAAATACCTAATCCGATAACAATCAAACCTCCACCTGCACTGATCAATGCATTGGCCGGAGTTTCAAATGTAGTAAAGCCTTTGATCAACATTGGTATTCCTGCTATAAAGAGTGCACCTATACCACTTAATACAACAAGTCCAAATGCAAATATCACAAGGAAAAAGGCGAATCCAACAAGAATCAATGCCATCAATAGCGGTAATGCAATAGGCATCGCACAGATTCCTAAAAAGACAGTTATGATTTTTTTCATATTGGAATGAGGATATCTACTTATCTTTTCATGATCTTCCTTTAAATCTTTAGATGCGGTATTCGCTTTGATTGTTGCCGCAAATTTAGAAGGAGATCCAAGCTCTTCAATTACCGTTTTTTCATTCTCTACCCCTGCTTCCTCAAAATATTCCCTAACATAACATAAAGCATCTTCTTTTTCCTCTTCATCAATACCATTTAATTTACGACTAAGAATTCGTAAATACGTTTCCTTATCCATTTGATTCATCTTCATATCCTCCCTGCAAAATTCCATCTATTTTCTCAGAAAAATCTTTCCATTCACTTACATACTCCATATACTTTGCTTTACCCTCTGATGTTAATTGATAATACCTGCGATTCCTGCCCATATATTCTTTATCATATGTACATAGATAACCATCTTTTGTTAATCTTCTCAATACAGGATACAATGTTGATTCACTTACTGTTACGATTTCTTTGACTTCCTGTGTTAGCTTATATCCATAAGTATCTTCTTTATGGAGGATTGCCAGTACACAGGCATCTAATAATGCAGAGCCTAGTTGAAATACCATATTATCACCTTTCTTCAACAATATTATATGATATATAATATTATAAATCAATGCAAATAGAGAAATTTTACAATTTTTAATATTTTATCCTTGACGCTAGATTAACTTTTTGTTATACTATCATAGCAGTCAAAGCAAATGGCGCGTTGGAGAAACGGTTAACTCACTTGCCTTTCACGCAAGCATTCACGGGTTCGAATCCCGTACGCGTCACCATGATAAAAGTGATAAAGCCTTTGAAATAAAGGCTTTTTTTATGTTTATTTAACTTTTATAGCTCTTTCAGTCTGAAAGGTTATGTAAAATATTTTCGCTTATGCTATAATGATGTGGAATTTAGAATGAAGGGGTATGATTATGGAAACTAAAAATAAAGATATCGAAGAATATATCATTCATCGGGCTGAATTAAGCGACTTTTCCTTAGTGAAGGATATTACTACTTTAACGATCAATGAAATTTATCCACACTACTATCCAAAAGGTGCTGTTGATTTTTTTCTTTCCCATCATGATGATGATCATATATCATCAGATATACAACTAGGAATCGTCTATTTGATATACAATCATGAACACCAAGCCCTTGGTACCATTACGATAAAAGACAATAACATCAATCGTTTGTTTGTATTGCCTCAATATCAAGGACTAGGCTTAGGAAGAATATTGATGGATTTTGCTGAAAAACAGATTGCTCAAACCTATACAGAATGTAGACTAGACGCATCCTTATCAGCTAAAGGCATTTATTTGCATTTAGGTTATAAAGAAATAGAGTATCATACCATCATAACATCTAATAAAGATGTTCTATGTTATGATGTCATGGTCAAATGCTTATGATATACCATAAAGAAAGTTATATGAGGTAAAGTAATATGAAAAGAAATCACCCTAGTGTTACCATCTGCGAAGAAGGAGAAAAGTGGTTACAACGTGGACAAATGTGGATGTATAAAAATAATGTTGTTGCGTTAGATGAGACCATTCCAAACGGCTCTTTGGTTGATATCGTTACAACCAAAGGTACTTATTTAGGTACAGGCTTTTTATCGAAACAGAGCCACATCACGGTCAGAATTTTATCTAAAGATAAAAGTGATGTCTTTGATCGTTCTTTTTTCAAACAAAGAATTTTATTTGCATATGAATTTAGAAAAACATTAGAAATAGACAACATCACAAATTGTCGGCTTATTTTTGGCGAAGCAGATGAGCTTCCCGGATTAACTGTAGATCGTTATGAAGATGTATTGGTCTGCCAGATCAGTTCCTTTGGAATGGAACAAATCAAGGATATGCTGTATGAGCTTTTGTTGGAGGTATTACAAGAGGACGGACAGGATGTCAAAGGAATCTACGAAAGAAATGACATCAAGGTTAGAGAAAAAGAAGGCTTACCTTTAGAAAAAGGGTTTTGGAAACAGGCAAAACTGCCAACCACAACCATTATCAATGAAAATGGTATTAAACTACACGTTGATATAGAAAACGGACAGAAAACAGGATATTTCTTAGATCAAAAAGAGAATCGTAGGCTATTACGTCAAATGGCTCATGATAAAAGAGTGATGGATTGCTTTTCTCATACTGGAGGATTTGCATTAAATGCTGCTTATGGTCATGCCAAACAGGTCGTAGCAGTAGATGTATCTCAAACTGCATTACAACAGGGTTACGAAAATGCCAAATTGAATCATTTAGAAGATCGCATATCATTTGTAAAGGCGGATGTATTTAAATATCTAGATGAATGTAAACAAGGACAGTTTGACATTATCGTACTAGATCCACCTGCTTTTACAAAATCAAGAAGAACGGTCGATCATGCATATCATGGATATAAAAAAATCAATAAAAGAGCGATGGAGTTGTTGGGGCGTGGTGGCTATTTGATCACTTGTAGTTGCTCTCGTTTCATGGAAATCGACCTTTTTGAAAAAATGTTAAGAGAAAGTGCAAAAGAAACAGGTGTTACCTTAAAACAGGTATCTGTTACTCAACAAAACCATGATCATCCTATTCTTTGGACCATGGAAGAAACTTCTTATCTAAAATTTTATATTTTTCAAATTATCTAATCATCATGCAGATCGATCATATACATCATAGCTCAATGATAGAAGGTACATTCGAAATGAGAATGACCTTCTTTTTTGATTAAGATATTTACATAATGATTAGAAACTACTTTGATATTTCTCTATTTGCTTTTCAAATCACCTTTTCCATGAAAAAGAGCCAATTATGATTGACTCTTTTTTTATTTCCATTCAATTTTATTATCAAATAGTGCTTTGAGATTTTCATTTAAATATTCTTTATGAAAATTTAAAGACATCCACCTTTGATAATGTTGAGAAGCAAGTTCATCTGTATAAGTTTCAAAGGGTAATAATTGAAAGTTATCATAACCATAGGTGAAATGATTTACGATAACATCCATCTTTTGATGTGAAAGCTCCACTTTCTTTGTGTTAGGATCATAGGTAACATCACAATGTACAATTCCTCCTAATTCATACATATTCGTGAATTGTTCACTTGCTCGAGATACTGCAGCTGCGGAAGAAACAAAATTACCTAAAGAATAGATAACGAAGGTTTCCTCACCTTTTGTATTTACCATGGTTTCCACAGTCTGAAGAGTATGTGGATGATTGCCTATCACGATATGAACCCCACATTCATTCAAAAACTTTGCCACTTCCTTTTGCGTCTGTGAAATGTCATAAGTAAATTCCGTTCCCCAATGCATTGCTGCAATCACAACATCACTTTGATCTTTTGCCTCCATCACATCTTGTTTCAATGCTTCCTTATGTTCATCATCGAATTCATGTGTAGCATTCAAAAATCGATTCACTGAAAAATCATTTTGATCCTCTATTGGTTGATTGGTATCATAGGTATATGCAAGGATTGCAAAGCGTATACCGTTCTTTTCTATGATCAAAGGACCTCGATCCTCTTTTTGACGAAATGCACCTGTTGTAGCAATCTTTTCCTGATTTAAAGCCTGAATGGTCGCATCCAAACCAGTCTTTCCTTGATCATAACTATGGTTATTGGCAAATGTCAAAACATCAAAACCTAAATCCGCAAGTTGAGGAGCCACTTCTTCAGGAGCATTAAAGCGAAAATTAATGCCAGTTATACCATAAGATCGACCTGCAATCGGTACCTCTTGATTTCCAATCAGAAGATCTGCCTGTAATAAGGGCTTGATCTCATCAAAATAATGTTTGAACCGGTATTCATCATTCGTATAAAAATCACTCATCCATGTTAGAATTCCTTCTTCTAATAAGATATCCCCGGTAAATGCTAAAGTCGCAGAGCGCTTTTCCATTAGTTCTTTAGATTCCTGTATGATTTTATTTTCAGGTTCTTTCCCTACGCAAGCAGTTAATAAAACTAATAATCCACAGATCATCCATTGGTTCCCTATCCTATGTATTTTCTTTTTCTTCATACTACTCCCTCATATTTCATTGATCCTCATATTTATATTTATACGTAATAAAAGACTGCATGATGAAACATCATACAGTCTATACCCATCACTTATTTATTGATGATATCCATGATGTTTTGATAATAGGTATATCTTCCATCAACGAACTGTAAAGACTCATAAGCAAGTGCTTTTGCCTTATTGAAGTCGATATCTTCATAAACATGTGCAAAGCGATAATAGATATAATCTTTGATTTGATTATCTCTTAAAATATAGCCATAGCATACATCACCATGATAGAAATCACCATGTTTGATATATAAGTCCGCAACATCAATCAATACTCTTAATTGATATTTTTCATATAAATCAGAGAATTGAGATAATACCGCATAAATGAAATCCTCATAGAATTTCACATCATCATATTGCCAGCTTGGTAGAATCTGATATGCTACATCAAGGAAGTGTGCAAGGAATGCATCAAAATCAATATCTAGTAATTGATTGATCTCTTCACCTGTTGTAATATTTTTACGCTGACCGATCATCAATAATTTTTCACAGATTTTGAATTCCTTCAAATATTCTGCTGCATTTTCTTCTGCATCTTCACCTAATTTTGTCTTCATAGAAGCGTTGACATCTTTTTTGATATCTTTAAAATCTGCTGCTTTGATATCCATTGTTTCTTTCACCTTCTTTAAGGTAACAGGAATTAATTCCTCATCAAATCCATCTTTTTCAAAGGTAAAGCCTTTTTCTTTGATTTGATTACCTTCTATAATGTTTTTGATAAGAACCTTATCATCTGCCTCATTCAATAAGATTCTAGTATAATCATCATAACCATATTGAACACCCATTGCTTGCATTTTAGCAATACATTCTTCTAAACTATATGCTTCATATTCTTTGATATATGCAGCCTTCGTTGCTTTTTTTGCTGAAGCCTTCTTTGCTGGTTCTTTCTTTTCCGTTGCTTTTTTTGTTGGAGCTTTTTTCGCTGTTGTTTTCTTTGCTACCGGTTTCTTTTCTTCTTTTACTTCTTCAACAACAACTGGTTCTGCTTTCTTATCTGCAGCAACGCTCTTTTTCGTTGTAGCTTTCTTCGCAGGTTCTTTCTTTTCTGCAGTTTTTTTCGCAGGAGCTTTTTTCGCTGTTGCTTTTTTTGCTAGCGGTTTCTTTTCTTCTGTTTTTTCTACAGTACTTGCCTCTTTCATCGCAAGTTTTTCTACTTTCTTTTCTTCGATTTTTTCAGGCTCCTTCGCTGCACTAATTTTTTCAGGTTCTTTTGCTGCAGTTATTTTTTCAGGTTCCTTTGCTGCAGTGATCTTTTCCGGTTCTTTCGCAACTGTAATTTTCTTAGTTTCTACAGCTTTTTTTGCTGTACTCTTTTTGATTGTTTGATCGGCTTTTGCCGTTAATTTCATTTTCTTTGTTGTCTTTGCCATGTTATCATCCTCCGCATTCTTTCGATTTCGTTAGAATATGCTCGTCGTTTTCTATATACTCTTTTATTATAGCACGATGCATACTTATAATTAATACTTATCACCATAAATTTGTTTGATTTTATACTATTTTCATGATTTTCTGCAATTTTTTCACATATTTTTATGAATTTTTGTCGTAAAAGAAAATATTTTCACACATTATCTTAATTATTTTGCTATATTTTTTTCTTATACTAATATCGTAAAAAGAGTAATCTAAAGGAGGTCCTATGATGCAGGAATTTGAAAACAATCACCTAGAAGATACAAATGAAACCCCACAGGAAGCAAAGGTCGAGGAGCAAGAAGTACAACAGGTTTCTCAAGAAGAACAAAAGGATACCCATGATGCTACAGAATCTATTGAGATGAAAGATCAGCATTTGGAAGATGAAGAAGCGTTGATTCAATCAAAACAAATGAGTGAGGATGCAAAACAAGAACAAACGGAGCAACCAAAAACTAAGAAGAAACAAAAAAAGGTTCATGGTTCCTTTATCAAACAACATAAAACCGGAGTAACCATCACAAGTTGTTTCCTATTAGCTGGGATCGGTGGTTTTGGGGGAACATTGGCAGCTAATCAATTCAGTGGTAATGGTAAAGTGGTCATGTATCAATCTGTGAATAAGAATTCATCTAATTCTGATAACAATAGTGCGAATACATCTACCATGTCTGTTAAGGATATCGCAAATCAAACCATGGATAGTGTGGTAGAAATCAAAACAGAGTCTGTTCAAACCAATCAATTTTTCCAGCAAGCTGTGACCTCTGGTGCAGGTAGTGGTGTTATTTTAAGTAGTGATGGCTATATCGTCACCAATAATCATGTGATAGAAGGCGCAACCAAGGTTAGTGTTACAACCAAAGATGGAGAAGTATATAATGCAACTTTGGTAGGTAGTGATGCAACTACTGATTTGGCAGTCATCAAGATCGAACCTAAGAAAGACTTAATCCCTGTTGTTATGGGTAGCAGTGATAGCCTTGAAGTAGGAGATCCTGCCATTGCGATCGGTAACCCATTAGGAGAGCTTGGTGGTACGGTAACCAATGGTATTATTTCTGCTTTGGATCGTGCTATTACCATTGATGGTGAAACCATGCACTTACTTCAAACAAATGCCGCAATCAATCCAGGAAATTCCGGTGGTGGATTATTTAATGAAAAAGGTGAATTGATCGGAATCGTCAATGCGAAATCAAGTGGTAGTAATATTGAAGGATTAGGTTTTGCAATTCCAATTGACAAAGCAAAACCGGTCATTGAATCTCTGATTGAAAACGGTAAGGTAACAGGTAGAGCTGAGCTAGGTGTATCTTTAAGTGAAGTATCCAATCAAAGCAATAATCCATTTGCACAACAAACAGATGATACAAAATCTGTTTATATCGCAAAAGTTCAATCAGGTAAAGCTGCTGATAATGCGGGATTACAAGTAGGCGATAGAATCGTACAGGCTGATGGTAAAGATATCGATAGCATTGCGACCTTAAAAAGTATCATCACTTCACATAAAGCCGGAGATACTATGACCATGAAAATTGAACGTGATGGAAAAGAAAAAGAAGTAAAGATCACTTTATTAGAAGTTACAACAGAAGCTACGGAAAAAACAAGTTTCCAAGGAGGAAATGCATCTTAAAAAAAGAGAAGATTTCAGATGAAATCTTCTTTTTTTAAGCTCGATGAGATTCTTTGATCCATGTTCCAAACTGAGGAAGCAATGCATAGAATTCTTTTAAGTTCTTTACCTTCCATTCCCAATTAGGTGATCCAATGGTACCAGGCGTATTAATACGTCCTTCTTTCTTTAAACCTAGGATATCCATTGCAGGAATTATGGTAATTGCTGCATCGGAGTCCATACAATAGCGAATGACCAGTTCATGGAAGGTACGGTTATCATAATTACAATTATGGAAAAATCTTCTCAATGCTATTTTTTTATTTGCGTCAAGATCCTGATAGAAACCTTCTAACGTATCGTTATCATGCGTACTTGTATATAAGATAACATTTTCTTTTCTCGGACGTTTTAATAACTTCACTTCCATTTCAAATTGAGCAACGTTCATTCCCGTCAATCCATAATGATCACGAAGCTTTCCAACCTGTTTACGAAGTTCTCCTAGATCTTCAACTACAATGTTGATATCTGGCAACACTTTAAACAACGTGTCAAAAAAGTCATAAGCAGGACCAAGTTCCCATTCACCATTGATGGCCGTACTGCTTTGCGCAGGAATGACCCAATAAGTATCGAATGCACGGAAATGATCCAATCGGATGATATCAAAATATTGATCATTCCAAGCCAAACGTTTTAACCAGAAACCATATTCTTCTTTTCGTAATTGATTCCAATCATAAATAGGATTTCCCCACAACTGTCCGGTCTTGGAAAAATAATCCGGTGGTACCCCTGCTACAGCACTTGGTCTAGCATCGTTATCTAATAAGAAATCCTGTTGGTTTTCCCACACATCGGCGCTATCGATTCCTACATAAAATGGAATATCACCCATAATTTCAATATCATGCTCATTGGCATACGCCTTGATTTCACCCCATTGTTTATAGAAGATAAATTGTAAAAACATTTCATACTGGATATTATCTTCTAACCCTTTTAAAGAATATGCGTGATCATGAATCCAATTACGTTGTTCCATTGGCCATTCTAACCAGCTTTTCATATCATTTTGGCGTTTTAATGTCGTAAATACAGCATAATGATATAACCAATCCGCCTTTTCACAAAAAGCATGATATTCATCTTCAAACTCATGAAAATATTTTTTAAAGGTCTTAAATGCCTTTTTTAGATACGGTTGTTTGAATTGACGAACACCTTCAAAATCAACATATTCACAAAACTTATTATAGTTTCGAATAGAGCTTTGTTTTAATAAGCCATAATCGGCCAATGTATCCACGCTGATATAGATTTCATCCCCGGCAAACGAAGAAAAGGGTTGATAAGGTGAATTTCCATATCCTAATGGATTCAAAGGCAAAATCTGCCATATGTGTACGTTTTGTTTACTCATCGCATCAATGATACGATAACAATGTTTCCCAAAATCTCCAATCCCTTGATTAGAAGGTAAGGATGATATTGGCATTAATATGCCTGCTCTTCTTTTCATCTACAGCCCTCCTTATGATAGTTTCCAGATATCTCTATTGTAATCTTCAATGGTACGATCGCTACTGAAGAATCCACTACATGCAATATTTGCGAGCATCTTAATGCTCCAAGCATGACGATCCTCATAATCAAGTAACATGCGTTCCTTTACTTCAATATATTCCCTTAAATCTAATAAGGTCATAAACCAATCTTTATGCAATAACTCATGATAGAATCGTTGAAGATGTTCCATATCACCAACTTTAGACATTTCATTTCCCACTAAGAAGTCTACCAATTCATGTATCAATGGATCTTGTTCATAATAATCCTTACTGATATAATCATGGTTTGCGTAATGTGCAATGACCTCATCACTGCTTTTTCCAAACATATAACAGTTTTCTTCTTTTACCAATTGTGCGATTTCTACATTGGCACCATCTCTGGTACCTAAGGTCAAAGCACCGTTCAACATAAATTTCATATTTCCGGTACCACTGGCTTCTTTACTAGCTAAAGAAATCTGTTCACTGATATCACTTGCCGGAATCACCTGTTCTGCCTCACTCACATTATAGTTTTCTATGAAACAAATTTGAAGATAAGGTGATACACAAGGGTCATGATTGATAATGTCCGCTAAACAAAGCAATACATGGATGATATCCTTTGCAATGGTATATGCAGGTGCTGCTTTGGCACCAAAAATAAACGTAATAGGACGAATCGGTAGCTTTCCCTTTTTGATCTGTTGATACTTATAAATGATGTATAAAGCATTCATCTGTTGACGTTTATATTCGTGTAGACGTTTTACTTGTGTATCAAAAACAGAATTAGGATTGATATGAATTCCTTGTTTTAAAGCCATATGATGAACCCATTCCTGTTTCTTTTCCTGTTTAATGGCAAGTAGTTTTCGTAACACTTCTTCATCCCTTGTAAAGTCCAACAACTTTTGAAGTTCTTCACTGTTGGTATAAAAACCCTTCCCGATCCACTGTTCTATTGCAGATGTTAGTTGAGGGTTACAAGCATAAAGCCATCTACGGAAGGTGATTCCATTGGTCTTGTTGTTGAATTTCTCTGGATACAATGTATAGAAATCATGTAATTCTGTTTCTTTTAAGATATCGGTATGAAGCTTTGCAACACCATTGATACTTTTTCCGAAATGAATATCGATATGTGCCATATGAACTCTTCCATCAGCACCGATAATGGCTGTATGATCTTTATCGCATCTTTGTGCTGCCGCAAGATCCAAAGCTTCAATGATTTCTACTAATTGTGGCACCACTTTTTTGAGATATTCCATCGGCCATGTCTCCAATGCCTCGGAAAGAATGGTATGATTGGTGTAAGCACAAGTCTGTTCCACGATATGGCATGCCTTTTTCAAGCTCATCCCTTCTTTTCGAAGTAAACGAATCAGTTCAAGGATGATCATCGTCGGATGAGTATCATTGATTTGAATAACAACATGATCATATAATCGATCAAGTGGGTACCCTTTTTCTTTACAATCCTGCAAGATCATTTGTGCGCCACAAGATACCATGAAATATTGTTGATAAATTCGAAGCAGTTTTCCATTCTCATCACTGTCATCCGGATATAAAAACAGTGTTAGATTTTTCTCAATTGCCGTTTTATCAAAACAGATACCATCATGAACAATGCTTTCATCTACAGTTTCTATATCGAATAAATGTAAGGTGTTTTTATGACCATGATAGCCCAATACCTCCATATCATACTCTATCGCATGTAGCTTGCCAAAGGGAAATGCTACTTCGATATCGGTATCTTTTCTATCAAACCAAGACACTTCATCGATCCATTCATTTGGTATCTCATATTGTTTATGATTTTGAAACTTTTGTTCAAATAAGCCAAAATGATAATATAACCCGATTCCATCTCCACATAAATTCAAAGAGGCAATGGAATCAAGAAAACAGGCAGCCAATCTGCCCAAACCACCATTTCCTAAAGATGGTTCTTTTTCTATATCCGCAATCTCTTGCATAGAAAAACCCTGCTGTTTTACAAACATACAGGCCTCATCATAAATTCCAAGGTTAATCAAATTACTTGTCAAAAGCTTACCGAGCAAGAATTCCGCCGATATATAATACAGCTTTTTCTCTTGTTCGATATAAGGCTTATCCTCCATGCGTTTCTTGCATTCTTTCACAAGTAATTGATAGACATCCTGTTTACTTAGGTGTCCATGTATATCCAATGTATCATCTTTCAGAAATTCAGCCATTAACTTCCTCCTCCTTTTGTTTGTAAGCGGTTTACTTATCATTATTTTAACACATATTATGAAAATTTCATGCATTATTTGAAAAAAACATAAAAAAAGCAGCAAATATGAAATTTGCTAGCGTTTTTTTCCTATCCCAAAGCAACATCCATGATCATCATAATGAGAAATCCTGCCATAAAACCAAGAGTTGCGGCATGTCCATGATCACTGAAATGTGCCTCCGGTATCAATTCTTCTACCACAACATAAACCATTGCTCCGGCTGCGAAAGCTAAAAGCCATGGCATGATCATCGTTGCACTTCCTGCAACTGCAACTACTGCTATACCGGCAATCGGTTCCACGATACCGGATAAAGATCCATAAAGAAATGCCTTACCACGGGAACATCCTTCCCTTTGCATTGGTAAGGATATCGCAGCCCCTTCCGGGAAATTTTGTAGTCCTATTCCCAAAGCCAATGCCATTGCAGCAGCAAGAGAAATAGATCCACTTGTTGACGCTGTTACCGCAAAAGCCAAACCAACTGCCATTCCTTCAGGTATATTGTGCAAAGTAACCGCAATAACAAGCATAGAAGTTCGTTTCATACTAGAAGCAGGACCTTCTGGTTCATCACTACCGGGGTGTAGATGTGGTAATATTTTATCTAAGACATTTAAAAATACTGCTCCTAACACAAAACCTCCGGCTGCCGGAAGCCATTCCATCATACCCAAGTCAGCTGCCTGTTCCATAGATGGAATCAATAAGCTCCATACACTCGCTGCTATCATTACACCGGCCGCAAAGCCAAGAAACATCGATTGCCAGCTTTGTTTCATTTCTTTTTTAAACAGAAAGATCGTTGCAGCTCCCAAGGTGGTCATCAAAAAGGTAAAGCCTGTCCCTAAAGCTGCTAACAGATAGGGATTGGTAATATCAAACATATTACTCACCTCCATATCTGTATTATATGTAATCTCTCAAAAAAATTCCATTCAAACGATTTATTTTACCCAAGGTTGATAAGGACGAGCTTTTAAGCTTTGCCTACATCCCAGTTTTCTTGCGAAAACAAATACCACGATTCTTTGTATGGGACGAAGTAAGGTCAATATCAAAATCTTACGTTTTGAGAAAAAGGCAGGTCCAGCAAAGCAATCTACTTCCTTTGCATCAAAAGAAGGATGTTTCGCAAAACGTTTTCCCATTTCATAAAAAGGCGCTATGCTTTTCTTTTGTTGAACTGGGGAAAGCAAATGCAAGATAAACATATCACCCTTGATCAAAGTACCACCATAATCACATTGTAAATAAGAAGGCAATTTTTCCAAATAACTTCGAGCACACCATAACTGACTGGCTTCCGCAAAGCCTCCTTGTAGTAAAAAACATAGCTTCTTATGTTTCATTTTTTCTAGATCCAGCTGTTCTAAAAACTCCATCATGATTCCCGGAATACTTTCAACATACAATGGCATCGCAATTAAGATCGTCTCATGCTCATACATTTCTTGCATGATTTCATTCCAATGATTCCTCTCACTTAAACAAAGAATCTTTGTTGCTTGTTTTGTTTCCTCTATAAACCCTTTTTGAAATGCTTCCAGAATGATTTGTGTATTGCTTTGTTGTTTTATCCTAGGTGAAGCGTTGATCATGAGTAAGTTCATGAAGCAGCACCTCCTTATCCTTTATAGGATACACACCAAGGGATGTTCCGTGAATATTAAGCATTACTCGCTTCATCCATGGATTTAAATCATTTCCCTCAAGACTTCCTTCATACAGGATTCCCATCCTCAATTCTTTTCCGTAGCGAGCAAGATGGCGCATTTGACCATTCACAAAATGAAGATGCATGGTTGCCAAAGGTAATATTCGATCGATGATATGTTTCAATCGGTACGTAATATTACCGAATTTTGTATCTGTGAAAAAGATAACCGCATCATAAGACAAATAAAGTTTTAACAGCTTTTCATAATCATCCTTGATCACACATCTACCTGGTGTCATCAACCAACAGGCATTACAACCGATGCAGCCTTTGATATTCATACTTCTTGTTTCTATGATTTCATAATCTATTCCTTTATCATGAAGATCCATCGCAAATCCTGATAAAAGCGTATGCCCTATAGGCAACGTCGAAATCAAACCGATCATTGTCATCACCTCGTCTATAGGATAAGGCTGGTGGTAACCCCCAAGTCAACCCCTATTTTATCAAAACCCAACTATGACAATAATTCACAAAGCATCCTTTATCATACATCATAAATACAGATTGAATATAGACGTTTCCAAGTGGTATTAGATCATGTGCTTTCATCCAATCCGAAAACAAATAGAACATACGCTCCATCACGCTTTCATCCCCATCTCTACACTCCACCAGTACATGAACACTTTTTCCATGGTTTAGATAACATCTACCTGGTATTTTGTATTCACAAGGTCTTACTACATGTACCGTAGATGTTTGAAAACCGTCTTTTTCATCAAAGCTTACCTCTCTGATCAATTGTGAGGTCAATTCTTTATTTTCATCCACAAGCTTAAGTACTTGATCATATTCTTTTATCGAGGAAAAAGAGGATATTTGATGAAGACTTTCATAAAGGGGAAAGGTAACTATTTGGGGCTGGTGCAATTGTGTGGATATCTGTTTCCATAATTCCTCATCTTTCGACAATTCAGCTTCAATTTCAGTTAGTCGTTGAATTTCCGCCTTTATTTCTAGTTTTTTCTTTTGTAGTTGGGTTGGTAAAGAGGTGTGATCCATTGTCATCATATCTTTGATCTGTGCCGTTGTAAATGCACGCTTTTTATAAAATTCGATATAAAACAACTTCAAAATTTCATCAAAGGAAAAGCTACGATACTGACTTTGAGGGGAAATATCAGGTTGTAAAAGATGAATTTTCTCATAATAACGCAATGTTTCTCTGGTTAACCCTAAATACTGATATAAGTGCTTTGGCGCAAACATCTCTTGTTGATGGGCTTGATCTAAGGCCTCTATCTCCACAAAGCTCTTAGTTCGTTTATCACTTTTCTCTTTCATAATATACACTCCTCGTCAAGATATTTAAAAAGCCGATATTTATCGGCCTTATGCTGTTACTAGCTCTTGTTCATCCTGAAAATTTAAATGATAACGCAATAAATCTTTTAATAGCTGAATGCTAGACATCATTTGATCTTCGTTCATCGTTTTATTCAAACGGAAGTTACGGTATACCATATCACGATTGACCTTGTATTCCTTACTGAGATAATCTGCCCACATGTCTGCTTCTTCCCATTGTTTTTTCGCAAGAATTCCTTCTGATACAATGACACAATGAAAATCTTTATAATTGACCGGTACCGCCCATTTGATCAATCCTGCATGACAAGAATAAATACATTCTTTATTGATTTCCCTTGCATTATCATAGGTTTCTTTGGTACACTCTTCACATTTTTGTAATGCTGAAGCACTTACCTTAAGACATTTACAGAAATAATTCTTCTCAGATGCACTTTGTATCTCCGTATTATCATAAACGATATAGCTTCTTAAACCTGTGATCCTTTCATAATCATCCAGCACTTTTTTCACAACATCCTTGATTTCCATGATTTATTATTCCCTTCTTTGTTCTATACTCTACGAAAAATATACCACACTTTCTATAAAACTTCTATAGTGAATTGTTGATTTTCCTTATGAACATCCATAATGGCATCTCGATATGGCTCACTTACAGAAAGCCTTTTCAATTTTTCAACAATAGAATACTTCCCCCACATATGCATAGGAAAGGCATAACTTGTATGTGTCATACGCATCCATGCATCAAATCCATAATAGAACTGCTCTTTTTGTCGTGGATCTAATACGAGAAAAGCAACATCTATATCTCTACCTTTCAATGATTCAATCCCCTTTTCAAACAAGGCCCTGGCTTCATCATTTTCTGCATCACTATTTTCATCTTCCCAATGCCACCAATTCAGATCCCCGGCATGATAGATCGTTCCTTCTTTTGTTTCTATCAAAAAAGCAACACCTTCATCACTGGAAGGAAAGGTCTCCACACGCAAATCATCTAATATCAGTTGCTGGTTTGCCTTCAACATGATGGTATCAGAAGCCACTTGACAAGAAACATCATCAGATATCAGATAAGTCAACTGCTTGGTTTCCTTTCTTAGATTGAAAATAATGGGTTGATAATGATCCCCATGGTGATGGGACACAAATACATACAACTTTTTAGAATGATCCCACTCAGGTAATACTCCTTTGGTATCATCAAACAAAAAACAACAATCTTCCATTTCAATGAAATAGGCACTATGATCTAGATACGTAATGTTCATGTTCTCAACTCCATTTCCGAATTTAGTGTATCATGAAATCATGAAAACATAAAATATAATACATGTTATGATAAGATCTTTTGCGATATTCTATGAAATTTGTGATAGTTGCCTCTTGCATCCTTGACATCATCGCCTATAATATAATGGAGTATGCGATCATATCATACATTTGGAAAGGAGATTTCATATGAGTATATTTAATATTAGTACACCGGAAGCATTACACAGTGACCCCTTTACCATGATTGGTAAGGAATGGATGTTGGTAACAGCAGAAAAGGAAGATGGTAGTGTCAATACCATGACTGCTTCATGGGGTGGTGTCGGTATCCTTTGGAATAAAAAAGTTGCCTTCGTCTTTATTCGACCACAACGCTATACCAAAGAATTCATAGATGCCCAAGAACATCTGACATTATCCTTTTATGATGAAACTTATCGGAAAGAGCTTGCGTATTTTGGAAAAATCAGTGGACGTGAAGAAGATAAAATTTCAAAAGCCGGATTTCATACCATTCAAGAAAACGGATATGCGTATTTTGAAGAAGCAAATACCGTATTGAAATGTAAAAAGCTTTATGCTCAAGAATTGACGGAAGAAGGCTTCTTTGACATGGAACTGATAGAGAAAAACTATCCTTTAAAAGATTATCACACCATGTATGTTGTAGAAATAGAACATGTTTTAACAAAACAAGAAAATGATTCATAAATGGATCATGTGAAAACAAAGTCTT